>NZ_JBXWQW010000030.1:0-61827 GCF_059612585.1 Ruegeria sp. YKSF57
GGCAAAGGGCAGAATGCCCTCGACCAGACTGTTCACACCCGAGGCCAGCAAGCCGCCGAAATGATCCGTCACCGGCTTGATCGCGGCCGAATAGGTGGTCTGGATCATCGACTGCGCCACCGTTTCCAGCGCGTCCGACAGCTTCATCCCGTCAAACACCACGCCATCGAACGCCCGCCGCAGCCCCTTGGACAATCCCCGTTCCAGCGTCGCCACATCCTTGCCCGTTTCCGCCAGCGCCGAACGCACGCGCTGCAGCTCGCTGTCGAACCCTGCGGCCATGGCCGCCGCGTCGCCCAGCGCATCTCCCAGCGCCTCGCTGCGCGTTTCCAGATCGTCGAACCCGTCACTCTCCGTCATCGCTTACTCCTTGTGTCTTGTCCGGAAAGGCCGCCAACAGCGCCTCCAGACCCTTGCGGCTCATCGGCGACTGCCCCGCACCCTGCCCCAGCATCAGCCGCAACTCAGCCGGGGTCAGACGCCAGAACTGCTCCGGCGTCAGCCGCAGGCCCGAAAGCCCGGCCCGCATCAGCGCGGACCAGTCGAACCGGCTCATGCCTCGCCCGGCAGCATGAAGGCCCGCGCCAGCAACTCAGCCGCAACCCTCGCCGCCGCCATCGGTCCGCCCTCGATCTCGGCCCGCAGCAGGTCGGTGCGGCTCACATCCGCACCGCCGCCGCGCAATCCGGCAACCACCAGCGCCAGCACGTCGCGGCTGGAATAACTGCCGCCTTCGAACCGCTGCACCAGATCCACCAGCGATCCGGCCTCAAGCGCCTGCTCCAACTCGGCCAAAGCGCCCAGCGTCAGCTTCAGCACCCGCCGCTGCCCGTCGATGGTCAATGCCACCTCACCCGTCCACGGATTGGCCATCGCGTTACAGCGCCGTAAAGGTCAGCGCCCCGGCACTTGCCAGGCTCATCTCGTATGTCGCCTCGCCATTGTGCGAACCCGCATACTCGATCCCGGTCACCTGGAACGGTCCCTCGACAATGCCGAAATCGGGTATGATCACCTGAAAGGCAGGTATCTCGCCGTCAAAGAACAATTGCCGCGCGCGCTCGTCCGTGCCGGCATCCCTGAACACGCCCGAGCCCGAGATCGCGGCAGACTTCACCCCCGCTCCCGACAGCAATTCACGCCAGCCACCCTGGCTTTCCAGGCTGGTCACATCCACGCTTTCCGCGTTGAAGCTAATCCGCGTGGCACGCAGCCCCGCAATCGTCTCGAACAGGCCCGTGCCGTTCATGTCCACCTTGACCAACAGGTCTTTTCCGTTCTGGGCACCCATATGCTCTCTCCAAAAGTTTGATTGCTCAGTTGTCTTCCACGCGGGCGCGGAATCTCAGATCGATCTGGCGCATCGCGCCACCCGTTCCGGTGCGCCGGGCCGAGGCCTTTTCGAACCACAGTCCCACCAGCCGCCCCCGGCTCAGGCTCAGCGGCGGCGCCTCAAGCGCATCGCAGATTGCCCCGGCCACAGCCTTGCCCGTTGCAAATCCAGATGCCTCGGACACCACCGAAATCGTCAGGCGGTGCAGCGCTCCCGCGCCGGATTTGTCCGACGCCTCGCGCACCTCTTCCGGTCCCAGCGTCACATAGGTCTCGGGCACCGTCCCCGACGGCACCACGTCGAAGATCGCGCTTCCAACCAATGCCGCAACGCCCACGTCCGCCAGCAGATGCTGATACACCGCCGCCTGCAGCGGGGCTGCCATTCCATAACTCATGCCGCCACCTCCTCATCTACGAAACAATTCAGAAAACGCCCCTGCGCGTCATGTTCGGCCACCGCCCGGATCACGAACAACCGCGCGCCATCGCGGAACCGCTGGTCGGGCGCCGGTCGCATGCTTGACCCCTGCGGCGCGGCCCGCACCACGATGCGGTAGCCGACGCGCGATATCGCGGCCCCACCCACCGGGCGTTCGGCCCCGGTGCGGGCAGTCACCTCGGCCCAGACCGTGCCCTGCGCGATCCAGCGCTCCGTAAACCCGCCCGCGCCATCCGGGCTGCGCAGCGGCGCCTCCAACACCAGCCTTCGGTTCAGATGCGGCAGCCTCATTGCAGCACCCCCGCGCCAAACCGGACCATGCGATAGCGCTGGATCAGGCTGGTGACCCCAAAGGGCATGCACCCGTCACCCAACGCGGTCTCATGGCGGTATTCATAGTAATGCGCCGCCAGCATCAGTATCGCCTGCACCAGATCGGCAGGCAGTTCACCCCAATCCGGGGCCATCCCGGCGGTAAAGGTGATCCGGACCGACCCTCCGGTTGCGACAACGGGCAGATACGCCCCCACCGGGCACAATAGCGGCCTCTGAGTGTCCTGCACCAAACGGTACCGTGCGGCGTCCACCACCGTCTCGACACCCGCCGCATCGATCAGCACCACCGCTTCGACCGATTGCACCGGCGCGGTTGGCAATACTTCGCGGTTCCGATCCCGCCAGCCGGTCAGCGTCCAGGAAAACTGGCGCGCGATCAGCACCTTGCCGGTGCGTGCCTCAATTGCGGCAATGGCCGCACGCAGAAAACCTTTCAGCACCTCGTCCTGCACGTCGCCCTCGGCAAACCCGGTGCCCAGCCGCAGATGCGCCTTGAACTGATCCACCGGCAGCGCCGCATCCGCGATGGCGGTTTCTTCGATCAACATCATCCATTCACTCCGCAATCTCGGACCCCACCGGGGCCTCAGTCAGGAAAATGACGGGCACGCGCCGCCCCACGTTGCTCGGACGGAGGGGAGCAGCTAGACAACGCGAGGGATCTCACCCCGGCCCGCGCCCGCCACCCGAGGCAGGTCACCCCGCCCCGGCTTCGACGCGGTTACGCGGCGCCGAATTTCACCAGCTTGATCGCGGCAAAGTCGCTTACATCGCCGCCGACGCGTTTGGTCGCGTAAAACAGCACATGCGGCTTGGCGCTGAACGGATCGCGCAGCACGCGCAGATCAGGGCGTTCGGCAATGGTGTAGCCTGCCTGAAAATCACCGAAGGCGATCGAAAAGCTGTCAGGGCCCGCATCCGGCATATCCTCGGCGATCAGCACCGGATACCCCATCAGACGCGCAGGTTCGCCCGCGGCCAGACCATCCGACCACAGGAATCGGCCATCGGCATCCTTCAGCTTGCGGATCAGGCCCGCGGTTTTGGAGTTCATCACGAATGTACCATTGACCCGGTATTGCGCACCCAGCGCATAAACCACGTCGACAATCGCATCGGCGTCGACACCGCCCGCGATCCCGGTCGGCACATAACCAATGTTGCCCCAGGCCCAGACGTCATTGTCGACCGCCGGATGGTTCAGGATGCCCGTGGGCTTGTCCGCGCCATCCCCATTGATAAAGGCCGACGCCTCGGCCCGGGCGAACTTGTCGGCAATCCGCCCCGCCAGCCAACCCTCGACATCGAACGCGCTGTCATCCAGCAAACGCTGCGACGCCTTGGGCAGCGCACTCAGTTCGTTCAGCGGGATCGAGATGCGTTCGATCGACGGCGTCCCGGTCTCGGAGGTGACCGCGCTTTCATCGGCCCAACCCGCACCCAGATCGGTGTGATCGATCAGCACGTCGAACGAATTCGCCTCGACATTCACCACCGACGCGATCGACCGGATCGAGGCGGTGGATTTCAGCACCGACTTGATGATCTCGGCGGTTTGCGGATCGATCAGATAACCACCATCGCTGTTAACGGCGGTGGACAGAGATTTCGCCTCCATCTCAAGGCCGCGCAGCCCGTCATCGTCGCCCGACCGCACATAGGCGTCAAAGGCTTTTTGATGTGGCGCTCCTTCGTCGCCAAAGGCCGCCAAATGCGGGCGCGCCGCCTTGTTTGTTTTTCGATCCAGCATGGTCAGTCGCTCTTCTGTCTGTTGCAATCTCGTTTGAACTTCAGCCTTCAGCCCCTTGAATTCACTCACGAAGCCAGCCATTGACCGCTTCACCTCCTGAACCAGGGGCACACCCTCTCCGGCCAAGGCCGGGGTTTCGGTCTTGCTCATCAGCACTTCCTTTTCTGGGGGTGGTCTTACGGCGCTAGGGTCGCGCCAGCTCCAGCCGGGCATCACGGAACACCTCGGCAATCTCGCGCCAGGTATCCCCGGCCTCGGGGTCCGCTCCCTTGGCGGCAACCCGCGCGCTGGGCAACATCGGAAAGGTCACCAGCGACACCTCCCACAGCTCCAGCTCGGTCAAAAGCCGCTGACCCTTGTCATCTTTCGCGGCCCGCTTGGTTCGAAAGCCGATCGACAGGCCGTCGATTGCGCCCGCACGGATCAGTTCCGCTGTCTCGCGTCCCTTCTGTGTGCTCTCCAGCAGCCGCCCCTTGACCCGCAGTCCCTGCGCATCCTCGCGCACCTCGTCCCAGACGCCGATCGGTTGCGCGGGGTCGTGCTGCCACAGCATCTTGACCCGCCGGCCCGCCGCCGCCAACGCCGCAAGCGAGGCGCAATAGGCGCCCTTCTGCACCACATCGCCGCCTTGATCCACCTGCCCGAACAAGCTGGCATAGCCCTCGATCACCGCATCTCCGGTCACCGACAACCCTTCGCCGAACCGCGCGAATTTGTGTTCCAATTCCATGAACACCTCCTCGTAAGTCTCTGATTTCATGGCGCTGCCACCAGAAATGATTGTACCGCCTGCGCCAGGATCACCGCCGCCACGCCGTAAACAGTCAGCCACAGCCGCTTTTCCAGCCGCTCCATCATCTCTTCGATCCGGTCCAGCCTGCGACACAGATGCTCGTGCTGGATCGCCGCGACCCTTTCATGCGCCGCCAGCCGCAAGCCCGGCGCGCAGTCGAATGGCGAATATCCCTCAGCCATCCGCATCCTCCACCAACAGCGGCAGTCCCAGCAAAGACCGCTTTTCCGCGTCGGTCAGAAAATCGGCGCTGCTCACGCGCGCCCATTGCGCATCGCGCTCGGCGGCCAGTGCGGGCACCTGATCCAGATCGGGCTTCAGCATCAGATCCTCGCCGGTAAAGCCCGACAGCCACTCCGACACCGCCGCCGCCACCCGCGTCACCAGGGGCAGCACGGTCAGGCGGTAAAACGCCCGGTTGGCCTCCTGATAGTTCGAATAGGTCGCGTCGCCCTGTATCCCCAGCAGCATCGGCGGGACCCCAAAGGCCAGCGCGATCTCGCGGGCGGCGGCTTCCTTGGTCTTCTGAAACTCCATGTCCGAGGGGGAAAAGCCCATCGGCTTCCAATCCAGGCCCCCTTCCAGAACCATCGGGCGGCCAGCATTGCGCGCCCCGCGATAGTTCTGCTCGATTTCATCTGAAAGACGGCGGAACTGATCCTCGGCCATCACGCCGTGACCATCGCCCCCTTTCCAGACCAGCGCCCCCGAAGGCCGCGCCGCATTGTCCAGCAGCGATTTCGACCAGCGCGAGGCGCTGTTATGCACATCAATCGCCATCGCCGCCGCCTGCAACGGCGAAAACCCGTAATGATCATCCTGCGGATGAAACGCCTTGATGTGACAGATGACATCTGCCGCGAACCGGTGCGTCTTGCCGCCCACGCTGTAATCATACGCCCTGGGCCACCCATCCGCCCCCGGCACCACGCTCATCCGGTCGGAACGCAGAATATGCAGCTCAACCGGCAACCCGTCCTCGGTCTGTACCGCCTCGACATAGGCGTTTCCCGACAACAGCAATTGCCCGAACAGGGCCTCCATCATCTCCGCCCGCCCCTGCGCCGCATTCGGACGCCGCATCAGGGCCAGAATCGGATGCGTCTCATAACGCTGCGCCTGATCCTGCAGCACCAGCGGCAGCGCTGCCGCCGATTCAGCGATCAGCTTGACCGACCGAAACCCCACCGGGTTGCCGGAAAACCCCGTCCGCGTCAGCGAGACGGTGTCGCGCGGGCTCCACGCCACGCGCCCGCCGGTCTGCCACGCCACCACAGGCCCCGTCGCGCTCGCCTTCGCCTCGGGCGCTTTCCCAGCCGATCCACGACGCAAGAAATCGAATACCATCAGTTGATGCTCCTTTCTGCCGCCGCACTGCCCGGCTTGTTGAAAGGAGTTATGACGGGCAGAGGTTTAGGTCTTGGAAAAGGGGCGTACGGGGGTTGGGCAACGGGATGGAATTAGCCACCATTACATCCTCTTCCATCATTACCCATTGGTATTGAACCCAGACCATGCGGCGTGTAGCAACTTTGGAAAAGTTGAAAGGCAGGCCAATGGAAACAACTTTAACGGCTTCAAGTAACCGCAGTGAGTGGGAGATCATTCCAACGAACACGATTGCGGGTGTGATACTCGCAGTCTTTTTCATCTACCTATTCTTTCGGCATATGATGTTTGTTCTTATGTTCATGGATATTATCATCGGATGGTTAAGAAAGTTTCGTTGGTTCCCAAAAGAGGGAAAGCGCCTTAAAACACTCATCCACTGGGCCATCGCACTAGGTTTATTCCTAGGGTATCTCTTCGTAGCGGGCAATCTCGGCTACCTTGAATTTATTCCAAAGTAATACTCGCAGGCATCAGGATGTATCCACCCGGTCGGGAGAGCCTTGCCGTTTGATCCTTCACACCCAGATACATCCCCAAACCAAACATTGACCAAAATCCCCATCACCGCTCATGATGAACATGCACCGGCCTCATCCCGGATCCAATTCGGAAGAGCAACCAGCCTGCGATTGTGGGGGAAACATGACCGTCAACGTCGAAACCAGCTTTACCGAAAGCGAGGGGTTGTCCATCGCCTATCAGGTCTGGGGTAACGGGCCGCGCAACCTCGTGCTGGTGCCGGGAATGATTTCACATCTCGAGGCGTCGCTGGAAAACCCCGGTTATCTGCAATGGATGAACGCCCTCAGCTCCATCGGGCGGCTGGCCACCTTCGACAAGCGCGGCAATGGCATGTCCGACCGCATCCAGGGCACGCCCACGCTGGAAGAGCGCACGATGGATATCGAGGCGGTGATGGATGCCGCCGACATGGCCTCGGCCACTGTCATCGGCTTTTCCGAGGGTGCCGCGCTTGCCTGCGTCTACGCGGCCATGCGCCCCGAGCGGGTCGAACGGCTCGCCCTGTGCGGCGGCTATGCGCAGGGCCGCCTGACCCGCGGCTATCTGGATCAGGAAAGCCTTGAACAGGCGCTGAAGCAATTCCACGAGAACTGGGGAAAGCCCAACAAACCGCATCCCTTTTCCGATTTCGGCCCCGCCAGGGATGACGCCGAAGGTCAGGAAGCCTGGGCGCATTTCCAAAGAATGAGCGCCACCCCCATCACCGTCGCCAACCTGTTCGAACTTGCCGCCCATATCGACATCCGGGAATTGCTGCCCTCCATCTCACAACCCACGCTGGTCATTCACCGCGATACCGAAGAACCCAACGGCCGCGACTGCGCTCAGGATTTCCTGCGCCTGATGCCCGCGACCGAATACCGAACCGTGCCGGGCCACGAACATGTACCGTGGGAAGGCGACGTCGACCGCTATGCCTCGGCAATCGTCGAATTCGTCACCGGCGCAGCACCGGTGACGCTGCAACCCACGCGTACGCTTGCCACCGTCCTGTTCTCCGATCTGGTGGACTCGACCTCGCAACAGGCCAGTATCGGCGACGAAGGCTGGCGCGACCTGATGAACCGCCACGACAGCATCTGCTCGTCGCAGATTGCCCGCCACGGCGGCCATCTGGTGAAGTTCACCGGCGACGGCGTGCTGGCGACGTTCGGCTCTCCCACCAACGCCCTGACCTGCGCCAACTCGGTGCGCGACGCCCTGTCGGCGATCGATCTCAGAACCCGCTTTGGCGCCCATACGGGCGAGATCGTCATTCGCGGCGACGACATCAGCGGTCTGGGCGTGGTCGTGGCCGCAAGGGTGATGGACCGGGCGCAAGGCGGCCAGGTCCTCGCCTCCGATCTCACCCGCCAGCTCATGCTTGGCGCGCCGTTCCGCTTTCAGGACTGCGGCGAACATGAACTGAAAGGCGTCCCCGACAAATGGCGCCTGCACGCGGTCAGCCCCGCCTGAACCGAACGCATTTCGAACCGCCGGGATACCTGTCCCGATTTGATCCGCACAAATAAAAGTGCGCATGGGCGACCTGCTGTAATCGCGCCTGCGCGACCGGATGCTGAAATACCCTGTCATCAACGAAGCCTTGAACACACACGTGTTGTCGGCGTTCGAGCCGATGGCAACCAGCGGACCAGGACCGGCAGAACCATCCGGAAAATGAAACTTCCAAAAGGAATAAGTTGCGCCCGCGAAATTGGTGATAAATATTGCGGCACGATCCAAAGAGGGTTCCGAACGAATGAAAAAGCTTGGCCTGGATGCGACCGATATTCGCATTCTCAGCGCAATTCAGAGCCATGGCCAGCTAAGCAAAACCAAGCTGGCCGAGCTCGTGAACCTGTCCCCGACACCGTGCTGGGACCGTTTGACCAAGCTGAAAGCGGCCGGGTATGTCCGGGGGTACCACGCCGATATCGCGCTTGAGCGCATCGTCGACTACACCCAGGTCATCGTGACCGTCTCGCTGACGCAGCACCGCAAGGCCGATTTCAACCGGTTTGAGGAATGCATCAAGAAACTCGACGAGGTCACGGAATGCGTTGCGACCGGCGGCGGCATGGATTATGTGCTCAAAATCGTCACCCCGTCGCTCGCCCGCTTTCAGGACCTGATGGAAACCCTGCTTGCCGAAGAGCTGGGAATCGGTCGGTACATGACCTATATCGTCACGCGCAAGGTCAAATCCGCACAGCCGAATCTTGCGGAACTGGCGGCCGGCATCGCCCGGCCAAAGGTCACAGACTGAACGGTCTTTCCCACGCCGGATAAAAAGCCTGTTTGGCCTTTCCGGGCCTCGTTTTCAGACCGCAACCGCGCGCCATCCCACGCTAATCACTCGCCCAGTTCAAATCATCCACCGCAGATTGGCCGGTGGTGAAAAAGGGTGAAAGACATGACGCAATCAGACGATTTCGGTTTCGGCACGCAGATCCGGAAATCCCCCTATTTCCACGCAACCGTTCGCTGGGGCGCAAAGGGGTTCTCGGTTTACAACCACATGTATATCCCGCGCGATTTCGGCGACCCGGAACAGAACTTCTGGAACCTCGTCAACGACGCGATCCTCTGTGACGTGGCGGTCGAACGTCAGGTCGAAATCACCGGTCCTGATGCCGCGCGCTTCGTGCAGATGCTGACCCCGCGCGATCTGTCGAAAATGGCCGTGGGCCAGTGCAAATACGTGCTGATCACCAACGCCGACGGCGGCATCCTGAACGACCCGATCCTGCTGCGCCTTGCGGAAAACCACTTCTGGATTTCGCTCGCCGACAGCGACATCCTGCTATGGGCGCAGGGCGTGGCGGTGCATTCCGGCCTGGACGTCAGGATTTGCGAACCCGACGTGTCGCCGCTGCAGCTGCAGGGCCCGAAATCGGGCGAGATAATGCGCACGCTCTTTGGCGACACCATCATGGACCTGAAATACTATTGGCTGCGCGAAGTCGAACTCGACGGTATTCCGTTGATCGTATCGCGCACCGGCTGGTCCAGCGAACTGGGCTACGAGCTTTACCTGCGCGACAGCACCTTTGGCGATGCCCTGTGGGAGCGGATCATGGCGGCAGGCATGCCCTTTGGTCTCAAACCCGGGCACACCTCGTCCATCCGCCGGATCGAGGGCGGCATGCTGTCCTATCACGCCGATGCCGACATCCACACCAACCCGTTCGAGCTGGGCTTCGACCGCCTTGTGAACCTCGACATCGAGGCCGAATTCATCGGCAAGGCCGCGCTGCGCCGCTTCAAGGAAACGGGTGTCAGCCGCAAACAGGTGGGGCTGGTCATCGACGGCGCGCCGCTGAAAGGGCCGAACACGACCTTCTGGGCGATCAACGCGGGGGGCGAAAGCATCGGCAAGGTGACCTCGGCCGTCTACTCACCGCGCCTCAAGCAGAACATCGCCCTGGCGATGGTGTCCGTCGATGCCGCGGTGATTGGCACAGAGGTCGAGGTGATCGCGACCTCGGGGCCGACCCGCGCCATCATAGTGGATATCCCGTTCTACGACCCCAAGAAATCACTCGCCGCCGCGTAACGGATAGGCCCGGGAGTTCAAAAAATGTCGGACCTTTCGATCCAGCTGCACTGGCACCGCACGACCCCCGAGTTCAAGCCGGGGGCCTATTCCGCAGAACATGTGGTGCAATACAATAACCAGTATGACGTCCAGGTGGACGCCGCCCCGGATTGGGGCGGCGATCCCGCCAACACCAACCCTGAACAGGCGCTGGCCTCGGCCCTGTCAAGCTGCCACATGATGACCTTTCTCGCGTTGGCCGCCAAGGCAGGCTGGCCGGTGGCCAGCTATCACGATCACGCCGTTGCGCATCTGGGCAAGAACGCGCGCGGCCAGATGTCGGTGACACGCATCGACCTGCATCCGGTGGTGCGGTTCGACACCGGCTTTCAGGTCGGCGACGCGGACATGGCGCAGATGCAGGACCGCGCCCATCGCTACTGCTTCATCGCCAACACGCTGGCCGACAGTGTCGAGGTGAACATCCTGCATGCCCCGAATGTCATCCACTTCCGTGAAGGAGAGAACGATGTTGCTGCGTGATCTGGACAACCGGGGCATCCTGCGCCTGACGCTGGACGATGGCGCGCGGCGCAATCCTTTGTCCGAGGCAATGCTGCTCGCCCTTGGCACCGCCTTTGCCGAGGCGGGAACCAACCCGGAAGTTCGGGTGATTGTCCTCGCCGCGAACGGGCCCGCCTTCTGCGCCGGTCATGACCTCAGGGAAATGACCGCCGGACGCGCGAACCCGGATCGGGGCCGGGCGTATTTCACCGAAATCATGACGATGTGCTCGGCCACCATGCAGGCGATCGTGAACAGCCCCAAGCCCGTGATTGCCGAGGTCGCGGGTATCGCCACGGCGGCCGGATGTCAGCTTGTCGCCAGCTGCGATCTGGCCATCGCAGCGGATACCGCGCAATTCAGCACGCCGGGTGTACATATCGGGCTGTTCTGTTCAACACCGATGGTCGCGCTGTCGCGCAACGTTGCCGGCAAGCACGCGATGGAAATGCTGTTGACCGGCGACATGATATCCGCCGCCCGGGCGGTCGAATTCGGGCTGATCAACCGCGTGGTACCCCCCGAGGCGCTGCGGGATGCCACGACAGAGATGGCCGCCAAGATCGCCTCGAAATCCAGCATGACGCTGGCCACCGGCAAACGGGCCTTCTATGCCCAGCGCGAACTGCCCCTGGCAAAGGCATACGACTATGCCACGCAGGTGATGGTCGACAATATGCTCGCCCGTGACGCCGAGGAAGGCATCGGTGCCTTCATCGAGAAACGCAAGCCCCAATGGCAGGACGCCTGAACCGATGGACAAAAACCCCTATAACTCCGGCCTGGACCGCAACCCGGCGAATTACCAGCCCCTGACACCGCTCAGCTTTCTGGAACGCGCCGCAACCGTCTTTCCCGATCATACGGCGATCGTGCACGGCCCCCTGCGCCGCTGCTATGCCGAGTTCTATGCACGGTCGCGCCGGCTGGCCTCTGCCCTGGCCAAGAACGGGATCGGGCGCGGCGATACGGTGTCGGCGCTGCTGTTCAACACGCCAGCGATGCTGGAATGCCATTACGGTGTGCCGATGTGCGGGGCGGTTCTGCATTCGATCAACACAAGGCTGGACGCCGCCATCATCGCCTTCCAGCTTGACCACGCGATGTCAAAGCTGGTGATCGTGGACCGGGAACTGATGCCGCTGATGCAGGAGGCGCTTGCGCTTGCCGCGGTAAAGCCGACGCTGATCCAATATGACGACCCGGAATATGACGGCCCGCGGACCGAATTCGAGGTTGCCGATTACGAGGTGTTCCTGACCCGCGGCAACCCGGATTTCGCATGGCTGATGCCCGAGGACGAATGGGATGCAATCTCGATCAACTACACCTCCGGCACCACAGGCAATCCCAAGGGCGTTGTCTCGCATCACCGGGGCGCATATCTGCTGGCGCAAGGCAACGCGCTGACCTCATCAATGGCAAAACACGCGGTCTATCTGTGGACCTTGCCGATGTTCCACTGCAACGGCTGGTGCTTTCCCTGGACGATGTCAGCGATCATCGGCACCCATGTCTGCCTGCGGCAGGTCCGGGCCGAACCGATCTGGAATGCCCTCGCCGACGAAGGCGTCACCCACCTGTGCGGCGCGCCCATCGTGATGTCGCTGCTGATTTCAGCCCCGAACGACGTCAAACGCGATCTCGACCGGCCCGTGCAGTTCTTCACCGCCGCCGCGCCACCGCCGGAATCGGTTCTGGCAGACATGAAAGAGGCCGGTTTCGACGTCACCCATCTCTACGGGCTGACCGAAACCTACGGACCCGCCGTGGTCAACGACTGGCATCACGACTGGTCCGCCCTGCCTCCGGCGCAGCAGGCCGCACTCAAGGCCCGCCAGGGCGTGCGCTACCTGCCGCTCGAAGGGCTCGACGTTGTCGATCCCGACACCATGCAGCCCGTTCCGCGCGATGGCCGGACCATGGGAGAAGTCATGTTTCGCGGCAACGTCGTGATGAAGGGCTATTTCCGCAACCCCGAAGCGACGCAAGAGGCCTTTGCCGGTGGCTGGTTCCATTCGGGCGATCTGGGTGTGATGCATCCCGATGGCTATATCCAGCTCAAGGACAGATCAAAGGATATCATCATCTCGGGCGGCGAGAACATCTCGTCGATCGAAGTCGAAGAGGCGCTTTATCGTCACCCCGACGTCGCAGTTGCCGCCGTCGTCGCCATGCCGCACGAAAAATGGGGCGAAGTGCCCTGCGCCTTTGTCGAACTGAAGACGAACGCAGCGGTCGAAGAAACAGCGCTGATCGGCTTCTGCCGGCAAAGCCTGGCCGGGTTCAAGGCACCAAAACGGATCGTTTTTCAGGACCTGCCCAGAACATCGACCGGGAAAATCCAGAAATTCACCCTTCGCGAACAGGCGCGCATGTTTACCGCCTGAAAACACCACCGGGCATCCCCGACACCGGGATGCCCGGCGGCCTCAACCAGAACGACCGAACACGTATCCCGGCCTTCGCTCGCACCAGACCGCCGAAAGCGCAAGACCACCACTTTTCATTGTCTGAAAAAGAAAACTTGCTAGTCTTTGACTGAGGAGGTCCAGCCGATGGAACGCCGCCTGAGCGCTATCCTGGCTGCCGATATGGTCGGCTATTCGCGGCTTATGGAAGCCGATGAAATCGGCACACTTGAGCGCCAGAAAGCTCATCGTTCAAACCTCATCGACCCTGCCATCGACAAATTCCGGGGGCGCATCGTCAAGGAAATGGGCGATGGCTTGCTGGTCGAGTTTCCGTCGGTTGTCGATGCCGTCCAATGCGCCGTCGAAATCCAGCGCACCATGCCCCAGCGCGAGCAGGACACCGCACCCGATCGACGGATCGCCTATCGCGTCGGGATCAACCTGGGAGACATCATCGTCGATGGTGACGATATCTACGGCGACGGCGTGAACGTGGCGGCCAGACTGGAACAGCTGGCCGAACCGGGCGGCATCTGCATCTCCGGCACCGCCTACGACCACATGCGCTCTGCCGTCAAGGTCGGCTATGTGTCGATGGGCGAGCTTCAGGTCAAGAATATCGAAAGACCGATCCGGGCGTACAGGGTTCTTACCGATCCCCAAAAGGGCGACGCCACAGGCAATCCCCCCAAAAGCCTCCAACCAAGCCGCACAATGGCAATTGCAGCAATTGTCCTTCTTCTTGTTTTCGGGATGGCCGGGTGGTGGACCTTCAATCAGTCCGCCCCCCAGGCGGGCAGCGAAAACCGACCACCGCTGGCACTCCCCGATAAACCATCAATCGCCATCTTGCCCTTTGCAAATCTATCAGGTGACGCAGAACAGGAATACTTTGCCGAGGGCTTCACCGAAGACCTGACCAGCAACCTTGCCCAGTCGAAAGACCTGTTCGTCATCTCCCGCAATTCGACATCTGCCTACAAGACGCGCCCTGCGAATATCCGCGACATAGCCGCCGATCTTGGTGTCCGCTACGTTCTCGAAGGGTCGATCCGCCGCATCGACGACAAGATCCGGATCACGGCTCAGCTCATAGATGCCTCCAGGGATACGCATGTCTGGGCAAAACAATATGATGAACCCGTCTCCGGTATATTCGACGTTCAGGACGACCTCACCCGCGAAATCGCGGGCAGCCTTCTGGTCAACATGCGCAAGGCAGACCTCGACCGGACGCGCCAAAAGCGGCCAAGCGACCTGACCGCCTACGACTACGTGCTGCGCGCCCGCGCGCTCTGGGACACCCCCGGCAAGGAAGCCAAGCTCGAAGCGCGCGACCTGGCGGAAAAAGCCATCGCGCTGGACCCGAACTATGCACCCGCCTATGCCGTTCTCGGCGACACCTACAACAGCGCGTATATTCTTCAATGGGAAGGACCCGAAGCGCTCGACAAGGCCTATGACCTGGCGCGCAAGGCGGTAGAGCTGGACCCGAGATCGTCGCAATCCTACGAATTGCTCGGTCGCGTATTCCTGCGTCAGAACAAGCACAACGAGGCCATCCTGTCGCTGCAAAAGGCGATTGACCTCAATCCCAACCGATCCTTTCACTACGCAGCCCTGGCCGACGTTCTGACATTCGCCAACCGGCCGGAAGAAGCCATTGACCTTATGCAAACGGCGATCCGGCTGGATCCGTTCTATCCCGCCCGGGACAACATGTATCTCGGTCGGGCCTACTATTTCAGCAAGCGGTACGAAGAGGCGATGGTCGAACTGAGAACCTGCGTTATCCGCACGCCCCGGTATCGTCCCTGTTACATGTATCTGGCGCCGACCTACGCCCAGATGGACCTGCCGGACGACGCCGCGAACACCGTGGACGAGCTGATGCGGATTGCACCAAATTTCTCGATCTCCAAATCGGTTCGTGGCCACCTCCCGTTCGTGGAACCGGCGATGAACTTCTACATCGACGGGCTGCGCAAGGCAGGTGTTCCCGACTAGCGCCAATGCGCCTCCACAGAAGTCCTACCTCTTCCCCTCACAAGACCCGCAGCCGGGGGCGCCGATACTGCGCCGCAGGTGCCACCAGCAACTCGTGCAATGCCCAGACCAGCGCATCAACCCGGTCGGGCGAACCCTGCCCTTCAAACCCGCGCGTGGTCAACTGGCACATCTGCTCCTCCAGCGCGTCCAGCCCGGCCACATGGGACACCCGCCCCTGCTCGTAGAGCGCCGCCACCGGCTCCGCTCGCGCCACCTTCCCGCGTGACGCCCGCACCACCCGGAACGGCACCAGCGGGTCGACCTGCCGCACGACCTCTTCCACCAGCTGCCCGCCCTGATTGACCTCTGCCACCAGCCTCTCGGCCCCGAACTCGTCCATCGCGGCTATCGCCGCCCGCGCCCAGCCCGCCGGACCAACGCCCTGCACCGTCCGGTCATCCAGCACAAAGGCCCGCCAGTCCTCGGGCGGGCCTTGCACTTGCGCCCCAACCACCACGATCCCGCAGGCATCTGCATCCACCCCGCCACTCACCGCCGGGTCCAGCGCCACAACAATCCGATCCAGATCCGGCACACGCGCCGCCCGCGCCGCCTCCAGCATCGATCCGGTCCACAGCGCGCCCTCGGCATCGGCCAGCAGCACCCCGTCCAGCTCCTGCCGCCCCAGCCGCGTCCCCGCATAGCGCGCCCGCACTTCTTCCAGAAACGACGCTGCCAGGTTGGCCCGGTTCGCCTCGGTCGGCGCATGGGTCACCACCGTGGACGGTGCCGCCAGCAAATCCTTCAAAACCTTCACGTTCCGCGGCGTCGTGGTCACGCAGGCCTGGGGCTGATCCCCCAGCCGCAACGCAAATTGCAACATGTCCCAGGTCTCGCTCGGCTTCGGCCACTTGGCCAGCTCGTCCACCCAGGCGGCATCGAACTGCGGCCCCCTCAAACTGTCCGGATCATGCGCCGAAAATACCTGCGCCTCGGCCCCGTTGGGCCAGACCAGCTTGCGCTCCGACGCTTTCCAAGCGGGCCGACGATCCGGCGGTGAACACTGCAAGATCCCGCTATCGCCGAAAATCATCACTTCGCGCACCTGATCCCGGGTCTCGCCCACCAGCGCCACACGCCGCGCCACGCCCTTGTCCAGCGGCTTGGCCCCCTCGACCATCGAGCGAACCCACTCGGCCCCGGCCCGCGTCTTGCCCGCGCCGCGCCCGCCCATGATGACCCATGTGCGCCAATCCCCCTCGGGCGGCAACTGATGCGGCATCGCCCAGAACTCGAACAGGAAAGGGAGGGCACACAGCCCTCCCTCCCCGATCTCACTCAGAAACCTCTCCCGCACCGCAGCATCGGCGGAGGCGAGCCAGCCTGCACCCGATCTCAGATCGGGCCTGCTCAAGGTCGAGCGCATAGCCCCCCTGGGCAATTCCTTGTTGTCTGTGATGGTGTTCGACAAAACTCGTCTCCACTTTCTGACAGTTCCGGATCAGGCCGTCGACCTGACCAAGCTGCTTGGCTGTGCCAGCAAGATCTGCTTCCTCCCCGGTGACGATCTGCTTGCGCAGGTCTTCCGCCGCTTGCCGCAGACCGCGAATGGACGTTTCGAGCGACTGCAACAAATCAGCCGTCCGGGCGATCCTCTCTTCCGAGGTAATCATCGTCATATGTGCGTCTGACCTCATGCGTGAGTTGTTCCGCACGAGAGAAACGAAAAACGGCCACCGGATCAGATCCGGAGGCCGCCGCCCACTTCTTCTAGCATGACACAACCTATACGAGAGAAAGGTCGCAGAGTCAAGAATTTTCGCAACAGCTGCAACGGGTTGCGTACGACGCGGGTTAAGGAAACACTAACGGCAGCCCCGGTCACGGCAAATGATAGGACAGGAACCTCTCCGTCCCCTCGCCATTGTGGCTCCATCTCGCCCGCACCCCGAAAACCTCGGAAACCGTCTCCAGGGACAACGCCTCGGCAGGCGCGCCAAAGGCGACCAGCCGCCCCCCGGACAGTACCGCCACCCTGTCACAGGTCATCGCCTGGTTCAGATCGTGCAGCGCCATCACCGTCGTCACTTTAAGCGCGCGGACACAGCTCAGGATCGACAGCTGGTGGTGAATGTCCAGATGGTTTGTCGGCTCATCCAGCAGCAGCAGCCCCGGCTGCTGCGCCAGCGCGCGGGCAATATGCAGCCGCTGGCGCTCTCCACCCGACAGGGTTGCCCACTCCCTGTGCGCCATCCCGGCCATGTCCACGGTCCGCAGCGCCTTGTCGACCTGCCACGTGTCTTCCGCCTGCCAAGGCCGCAGGGCCGACAACCACGGCGTGCGGCCCAGCTCCACCACCGACCGCGCACTCACCCGCTCTGTCGTGTCGGCCTGTTGCTCGACAATGGCGACACGCCGGGCGATCTGCCGCCGCCCAAGCGCCGACAGGGGATCACCGGCCAGTTCGACCTGCCCCGAACTCGGGCGCACCAATCCCGCCAGCAGGCGCATCAGGGTCGACTTGCCCGACCCGTTGGGACCGACCAGCGCCAGCGTCTCACCGGGGTCCACGTCAAAGGACACACCTGACAACAGGCGCTTGCCGCGCACGGCGTAACTCAGGTCTCGGGCCTCGATCCTCATCGCGCGCTCCTTTGTCCGCGCACCAGAATGACGGCAAAGGCCGGCGCTCCGATCAACGCAGTCACCACCCCGATGGGCAGGACCTGACCGGTGATGATGATGCGCGACACGATATCCGCTCCAATCAGGAACACGGCACCGATCAGGGCGGCGGTCGGGATCAGGCGGCGATGCCCCGGCCCCACCAGAAATCGCGCGGCATGCGGGATCACCAGCCCGACAAAGCCGATGGACCCCACGATCGATACCATGACCGCCGTCGTCAGCGCGGTGGCAAGGATCAGCACCGCCTGCACCCGCCGGACGGGTATGCCCAGCGACGCCGCGGAATCCGAGCCAAAGGTAAAGGCATCCAGCGCGCGGGCGTGAAAACGGCAGATCAGCCAGCCGGCAAAAGCCACAGGTATCGCAAGATACACATCCGGCCAGCGCACCCCGCTCAGGTTGCCCATCAGCCAGAACATGATTCCGCGCGCCTGATCGGCATTGGCGGATTTGGCGATGATGAAGGCCGTCATCGCGTTGAACAGCTGCGATCCCGCAATCCCCGCCAGAACGATCTGCGCCGTTGCCGCCCGTCCGCCACCCGCACCCGCCGCACGGGCCAGGATGGCAACGAACCCAAAAGCCAGCAGCGCACCGTTGAACGCGCCAAAGGACAGCGACAACGCGCCGCCGCCCAATCCGGCGATGGTCACCGCCACCGCCCCGGTCGAGGCCCCGGCAGAGATGCCCAGAATATACGGATCGGCCAGCGCGTTGCGCAGCAGCGCCTGCAGCACCACACCCGCCACGGCCAGTCCCGCGCCGCAGGCCGCGGCGACCAGCGCCCGTGGCAACCGGTAACTCCACACGATCCCCTGATCGATCGGATCGACGGCCAGACCCGCCCCGGCCAGCTTGTTGGCCAGCACTGAAAACACAAGCTCGGGCGCAAGCGCGGTTTCCCCGATCATCGCGCCCGCCAGAACCGCCGCAACCAGCACCGGCACGGCAAGGCACACGGCCCCCAGTACATGCCGGGCGATTGCGGCGATCTCGCTCACTGGCTGTTACCGCCGCTGCTCAACTCCTCGGCCAGATCCTCCAGCGCCGGAATTGCGCGTATGGTGGCATCCATGGCCTGCGCGTCCATGATGACGATGCGGTCGTTCCTGACCGCATCCATCCGGCTGGCCACCGGGTCGTTGCGCAGAAACTCCAGCTTTTTCTCATAGTCATCGGCGGCAAAGCGGCGACGGTCCATCTTGGCGATCACGATGACAGTCGGATTGGCCTTGGCAATGGTTTCCCAGCCCACCGTCGGCCATTCCTCATCCGTTTCGATGACGTTGCGGATGCCCAGCGCGTTCATCATATATCCCGGCGCGCCTTTCTGCCCGGCCACGAACGGATCGCTTTCCATCTCCGGGGACGAGAACCAGAACACGGCGGACACGTCGTCAAGTTCCACCGCCTTCGCCCTGGCAATGGCTGCGGCCTCGCGCGCCCTGTAGTCCGCCACCAGTTCCGCACCCTTCTCGGACGCCCCAAAGACAGCGGCCAGTTCCTCGATCCCCTGATACAGCGTATCGGTCGAGAACATCTCGATCCGCGTCCCGTCGCTGCCGACCGAGTTGTCCTTGCCGACGCAATCGGCAGGCATCACATAGGTCGGAATGCCCAGTTCGCGAAACTGTTCTCGCGTGGCAACGATGCCTTCGGGGCCGACATGCCATTCATATTGCGCCGCCACCAGACCGGGCCGCCTGGCAACCACGCTTTCAAAGCTGGGGTCGTTGTCGGCCAGACGCTCCACCTTGGCGTTCACCTCGGCAAACTCGGGCAGAACCTCGTTGAACCAGACCGAGGTTCCCAGAACCTGCTCGCCCAGCCCCAGCGCATAAAGCACCTCGGTCGCGGCCTGACCGACCGTGACCGCCGACGCCACTGGCGCCTCGAACGTCACCGAATGGCCGCAGTTTTCGATGGTCAGCGGAAAACTTTCGCTGGCGGCCACACTTGCCGCCGACAGAGACAGGGAAAGGCCCACAAGGCCGGTACGCAAAACCATGATGATCGATCTCCATATGTCAATGACCGGAGAACGGGTGAAAGGGCATTGACCAAAGCGACAGACGCATTTCGTCTTCTGTCGGTGCAGGGCGGCGCACGGCCCCCGGCAGGATCCTTTGGCAACCTCCCCGGACAACCCCGTCCGGTGTGTTTCGGTTTTTACCGGCAGGTCTCCTGACTGACGGGTCGTCGCCTGTCCTGTCTTCCCAGACCTGAAAGGCCCAGTGACACGAACGGACAGCGCTCGCCGCCTACAGTTGCGGGGGCAGTTCCGGTTGATGCCGCGCGGCACCTCGGATTCCCTCTTAGCCCTTGCGGGACCGGTACCGCGCGCTTAGTGCAATCCTTACGGTGCGGCAAGAAAATTCTGCGCGCGCCCGGGCTAGCTCTGCAAAAGGTTCAGCACCGCATCGCGCTCTGACAGAACCAGCAACAGCGCCAGATCACCGGGCTCGACCCGATCCAGGATCATCCTGCTGGCCTCGACCGGCGAGGCCGCGCGCAGAACCTGATCCTCCCGCAGCCCGCATTCCGTGGCGGTCTGCCGGATCAGCGCCGGAATCTCGCCCAGCTCACGCCCCCGCAGATACCCTTCCAACTCGGCAGCGACCACCACATCCGGTTGAAACCCCAGCGCCGTTCTGGTGACCTCCCGGATATCCTGGTCCGACCGATCGCCCGCATGGCTCAGCACGATGAAGCGCCGCTTTGCCGACAGCCCGCCCAGCGCCTCGCACACGGCCGCAATCGAATGTGGATTGTGGGCAAAATCGACAAACACCCGCGCGCCGTTAAAGGCGAACTCGTTGCACCGGCCCGGATTGTCACGGGCATCGGGCCTGAACCCGGCCAGCCCGGCGCGAATGGCCTCAACCGGGATCTCCATCGCACGCGCAAGGCACAGCGCCGCCATCGCGTTCAGGATGTTATAGCGCGCCGCACCCCCCATGGTCAGCGGCACATCGCGAACCGATTGAATGACCTGCTCGGCCTGCCCATCGAAGAACACGATCTCTTCTCCACGCAGGAACGAACAGCACTCTCCCCGCTCGCGGGCGCGGCGGATAAGATCGTTTTCCGGGTCCAGCGAGAACCACCAGATCACACCCGGCGTGGTTTCCGCCTCGTCCCGCACAAAGGGATCATCCGCGTTCAGGACCAGAACACCGCCCTTCTTCAACGCGCGGCGCACGGCAAACTTCGCCTGCGCCAGTTCCGGCACCGTGTTGACGCCGTACTGGCCCAGATGATCGTTGGCCACATTCGTCACCACCGCGGCCGAGGCCGCGCGGGTCGGCAGCCCCCGGCGCAGGATGCCGCCGCGCGCCACCTCAAGACAGGCGATCTCAAGCCGACGGTCCCGCAACAGCATCCGTGCACCGCCCGGCCCGGAATAGTCGCCCCGGTCCAGGATATCGTCCCCCACCCGCACGAACTCGGTCGAGGTCAGCCCCGCCACCTGGCCCGACGTACGGGCAATCGCCTCCAGCAGACGGGTCGTCGTGGTCTTGCCGTTGGTGCCGGTGATGAAAGCGACGGGAATGTTGTGCAACGCGCCCCAATCCACCGCGTCGGGCGAGGGCAACGCATCCCAGGCCCATGTCCGGCTGCCGGCGCCGTGACCCAGCGAGATCTCGTCATCGTCGCACAGGATATCGACGCCGTGCTTCTCCGCCGCCTTGATCAGCGCGATCAGGGCCGGGTTGGCCTCACGCTCCATGACGCCCCTGAGGTCGGCAACCATCGCCTCGAAATTGCCCGACGCCGCCCCCGCCAACTCCGCCGCACAGAAATGCCAGGCGGTCTGGGCCGCAAAAACCGCCGAATACAGCTGATCCATCGGTGCGGAAATCGCCAGGTTCACGCCGCCGGTGAACGCCCGCCACGCCAGCGCCTCATCCTGCCAGCCCAGCGCATCCAGCACGCGGCGCGCATGCACCTGCCACAAGCCGGTGACACGCTGCGCCAGATCACCGTCGAAAAACACATCGACAACCGCCCCCGGACTGTCCCACAACAGGCCCGGCCCGGTCAGCCGGCGCGCGTCGTCCACACGAAACAGATCGCTTTGCGCGCAGGTGATGGTCAGCGCGGTTTCAAGCGCCTCTATCCTGTCCATGTCGCCCCCTCAGTCGGAGTCCTCACCAACATCCCGCGGCAGCCGCACGCCGCGTTCATCCCGGATCAGCGCCTGATCGCTGTCAAACAGCTCCTCGAACGCGCCGGGAACGGGTGCAGGCGCCGCCGCACTCGCCTCGGCAGACTCGGCATCCTCATCCGAATTGAAATAGATGATCTGCTTCCAGCACCGCGCCGTGTCATCACCAAAGATCACCAGCACGTCGCCCGGCGCCGCCATGTCCAGCGCCGCGTTGATCGCCTCGACCTCGTCGGGAATGACGCTGATCGCCTCCTCGGCAACTCCGCCCGACATCAGGCCCGATTTCAGCATCTGCGGGATTTCGTCATGGCCGCGCCCGCGGCGGTTGTCATCGGCCTTGCAGATGAAATGATCGAAATGCCCCGCCAGCGCCTTCGCCGCGTCCGCCACGTCCTGATCGCGCCGGTCACCGGGCATCGAGACGACGCACAGCCGCCTGCCCTTGACATCCATCCGGTCGGACATCGCGCTCATCGCCGCCAGCGCCGCCGGATTGTGCGCATAGTCCAGGATCACCTTGAAGGGATGCTCGTCAAACACGTTCATCCGCCCCGGCGCCTGGAAATAGCTGGTGTCGAAGGTGCGCAACCCGTGCCGGATATTGTCCAGATCGACCCCGAAACTATAGGCCATGGCTGCCGCAAACATGGCGTTCTGCACGTTGAAGATCGCCTTGCCCTCAAGTGCTGCCGGAATCAGATGCGACCACAGGATCGGGATATGCAGCCCGTTGTCATAGATGGTCAGCATGTCGCCATTCATGCCCTGTTCCAGCACGATGGCCTTGCCGCCCGCCTGAATATGCTCCTTCACAAGGCTGTGGCCCGGATTGGTCGTCACGTAAAAAATGGTCTTGGCCGGCGCATAATCGGCCATTTTCAGACAGTTGATGTCATCGGCGTTCAGCACCGCCGTGTCGGTGGCGCTTTCCACCACCACGCGCTTGACCACCGCCAACTGCTCGACCGTGTCGATGCCGCCCAGCCCCAGATGGTCGGCCGAAACGTTGAGACACGCCGCCACGTTCGAGCGCTGATAGCCCAAACCCGACCGGACAAGCCCGCCACGCGCGGTCTCCATCACCGCGAAATCCACCATCGGATCGCGCAGCACGATCTGCGCCGATTTCGGCCCCGTCATGTCACCCTTGACGCTCAGCTTGCCATCCACATAAACGCCGTCCGTCGAAGTCATCCCGACAATCTTGCCGCTGGCCTTCATGATATGGGCCAGCATCCGCGACGTCGTGGTCTTGCCGTTGGTTCCGGTGATCGCGGCAATCGGGATGCGGGTCTGCTGGCTGGCCGGGAACAGCATGTCGATCACCCGGCCCGCCACGTCGCGCGGCTGGCCCTCGGACGGGGCCACGTGCATGCGGAAACCGGGCGCCGCGTTCACCTCGACGATCGCGCCGCCGATCTTCTTGTAGGATTTGGTGATATCGTCGATCAGGAAATCGACGCCACCCACATCCAGCCCCACCGCCATGATCGCGCGCTCGGCCATGTCGCGATTGTCGGGATGCACCACATCCGTCAGGTCGATGGCGGTGCCGCCGGTCGACAGGTTCGCCGTCGAGCGCAGATAGAAAATCTCGCCCTCGGGCAGCACCGTTTCTTCGGTCACGCCCGCATTCTCCATCAGGCGCCTGGCCTGAGTGTCGATCTCCAGCATGGTCAGCACCTTCTCGTGCCCGATGCCCCGGCGCGGGTCCAGGTTCACGATGTCGACCAGCTCGGCAATCGTGTGCTTGCCGTCGCCCACCACATGGCCCGGCACCCGCTTGGCCACCGCAACCAGCTTGTTGTTGACCACCAGCATCCGGTGATCGAACCCGGTGATGAAGCTTTCGACCAGAATGGCGCGGCTGCGCGAATGCTCCTTGGCCTCGGCAAAGGCGGTCTCGACCTCGGATTCCGAATTCAGGTTGATCGACACGCCGCGCCCGTGATTGGCATCCAGCGGCTTGACCACCACCGGAAACCCGATCCGCGCCGCCGCCTTGGCCGCCTCGCGCGCGGCATAGACCATGCGCTGTTGCGGCACCGGCAGGCCCAGATCGTTCAGCAGGTTGTGGGTGTCTTCCTTGTCACAGGAAATCTCCACCGCGATATGCTTGGTTTCCGAGGTGATGGTGGCCTGAATGCGTTTCTGGAACTTGCCATGCCCGAACTGCACCAGCGAACCTTCGTTCAGGCGGATCCAGGGAATGTCGCGCTCCTCCGCCGCCCTGACCAATGATCCAGTCGAGGGGCCGAATTCCTTGCGCTGCGCCCGCAGGACAAAGCTGCGCAACTCGTCGTCCCAATCGAACTCGGGATCGAAATCGTACTCCAGCTGCTCTTTCAGCTTCTGCGGCAGCAGATGCATCAACAACCGCATCGCCAGCTTTCCGGCGGCCAGCCCCACATCGCGCTGGCGGTATTCATAGACCATGTTGTACTGGCCCGGCTGACCGGTGCCGCGGGTCCGGCCAAAGGTCACGTCCGAGCCCGCCACGTTCTGCACCTCGATGGCGCAATGCTCCAGCACATGGCCCAGCCAGGTGCCCTCATCCTCGCGCAGGCGGCGGATGAACCCGCCGGGTTCGCGATAGGAACAGCCGTGCTCGGCCAGGCCGGGCAGCGCCGCAATCAGGGCGTCGATAAACGCAGGCCCGATACGGGCCGATGGCCACTCTTCCAATATTCCCAGATCAATGACATGCCGAATGACCGGAAAACTCGCCCAGACATTCGGGCCCACAAAGACATTGGTCGAGATGATTTTCATGAGGCTCCCCGTTTATCAGATTATTATTCCCCCCCGGCGGCGGCCTTTTCCCCGGACACTTCCGGCAGGGTGCAGAACGCCAGATGCTCATCCGGCGGAAACGCCTGACGAGCCGTCAGGTCATAACGGCACCCTTCGCCCAGAACGTCAAGCCGAAGTCCAAGCAGGCTCAGCGCCTCCCCGGCGCGCGCATCCCACATTGACGAATGGCTGAGATGGCTGGCATCGACCACCGTGACCGATCCGCTGCCCACCACTTCCAGCACGTTGTCGGGTCCGATGAAGGCCGCCGTGTCCTCGTCGATACCCAATCCGATCAGAAAAGGGTTGAAGGATGAGGCGGTTAGCAACCGCCCCAGCCGGTTGCGCTGGGTGAAATGCTGATCGATGATGACGGCGTTGGTCAGCCCCATTCCCGGCGCCAGCGTGATATTGCCCTGCGCGGGGGCCGCGTTGCTACTGCCTCCGGCGACCATGTGTTCCGACATGATGGATGCCCCCGCCGAGGTGCCCGCAACAGGCACCCCCGCCGCATTCCGCCGCCGGATCTTCTGCGCCACCAGCGTGCCGCCCAGAATCGCCGACAGCCGCAACTGGTTGCCGCCGGTCATGAAAATCCCGGTCGCCCGGTCCAGCATCCCGGCAAAATCCGGGTTGTCGCAATCGGCCCGGCGCGAGATCGGCAGGAACTCGACCTTGCCCGCGCCAAGCTCGGAAAAGATGCGGTTGTAATCCGGCCCCGTCTCTTCCAGCATCGAGGCGGTGGGGATCACCACGATATCCGCCTTCGGTCCACCCGACATCTCCACGAACCTGCGGTGGATCTGCATTTCCTTCACGCGGTCTTCGCCGCCACCGATGGGGATGATGAACCCGCGCGGGGTGTCTGCAGCAACGGGTGCTGGGCACATGTCGAAAAAACCTTCCAGTCCTGAAGCGGGCAGCCGCCAGAGCCGCGCGGACGCTTATACCTGTTCATACATGCCGCGCCGGGCTATCTGGCCGTTGCGGACATGCCATTCCCCCCGTGCCATCACATGCCGCACCCCAAGGTTTTCGTCAAGAACCACCAGATCAGCGTCCATATGCACGCCCAACCGTCCCTTGCGGCGCAGTTTCAGCAAATCGGCGACATTCGAGGTGAACGGCGCCAGCGCCTCGGCCAGCGGCACCCCCATTCCCACCAGCGCGGCCAGCGTTTCCGGCAAGGTATCCGACAGGCCGATGCCAAAACGGGTCAGGTTCCCTTCGCGGTCAAAGGCAGGCAGGCATCCGCCGCCATCCGAGCTGATGGTGAACCGCTCCATCCGACCGCCCGCGTCGCGAAACCGCACAAAAGCCTCCGCAGCCGAAATTCCGGGCTCGACATGATCATCGGGAAAGGCGGTGGCGTCGATGTAACAGCCATACCGGGTCAGCGCCACGGCCTGCTCGAACAGCGGTTTGTTGCGGTTGACATGGGTCGGGTTGAACACCCGCGCAGGGATTTCGGACGTGGCAATCGCCTGTTCCAGCATCGACAGCCCCCGCTCCCCATCGCCCATGTGGCAATGCACGATCCCCGCCTTGCCGGTCATCAGCCCGGCCACATGCGCCTCGCTGGCGATGCGCAGCACCTCGTCCAGCGTCGGCTGGCTCGAGCGGTGATCGCTGATCGCCAGCTCCCCCACCCCGATCACCGGATCAAGAAACACGATATCGCCCCGCGCCGACCCGGTCAGCGTGGTCAGCGGCACATGATACCCCCCGGTATGACACCAGGCCGAAAGCCCTTCTTCGCGCAACCCATAGGCCTGCTGCACCAGCGTCTGAGTATTCCGCGTCAGGTCATCCGTACCCAGAACCCCGACAACCGAAGTCACCCCGGCGCGGGTAAAGGCCGACAGCATCATCGGCGGCACCCGGCTGGCCGGCCCGGTTTCGCCGCCACCCCCGGTGATATGCGCATGCGCATCGATCAGCCCCGGCACAACCGGCGCGCCCTCGGCATCCATCACCTCGGCCGTCAAAGCTTCCGGTATGTCGGGCAGACCCGCTCCCAGATAGACGATGCGCTCTCCGGCGATGACGATGTTGCCGATGCCAACCGGCTCGGGACTGTGGATCAGGGCGTTCTTGATGACGGTCAGCACAGGTCAGGTTCCTTGATGAAGGTGGCAGCAAAAACACTGCGTCACCTCTGACAGTTCGATTGGGCTTTGGGAAACGTTAAAGCAAAGTGACCCGCCCATTGATGATCAGATTTTGATAAGTCCTGATGCAACCGACCGCATTGGCAAGGTTGCATCACCCGGATCCGGCTCCGCCGGTCTCCAGTGGCGCGACGCAACGCAGACGGGCAAAGACGCTGCCCCGTCGAAATCGATCCATCAGACTGCCTGGGACTTGTACATTTCGCACAACACGCCCCCGAAAACCTGTACATTTCGGACAAGTCGGACAAGCGGGTCAGTCGCCCTCGCTCTTCCGCTGAGCCTCGATCTCGCGCCATTTGGCGACGTTGCGGTTGTGTTCCTGCAGTGTTTCGGCAAAGGCATGACCACCCGTTCCGTCAGCCACGAAGAACACGTAATCCGTCTTCTCCGGCGCCACTGCGGCCTCAAGACTCGCCAACCCCGGATTGGCAATAGGCGTCGGTGGAAGGCCATCTATAAGGTATGTATTCCAAGGTGTTACGCGGCGAAGCTCGCTTTGTCGCAACCCGCGCCCCAGGCTGCCCTGACCCTTGGTTATCCCATAGATCACGGTCGGGTCCGTCTGCAGTTTCATGCCTTGTTCCAGGCGGTTGACGAACACACTCGCCACCTGCCCCCGCTCTTCTGGAACGCCGGTTTCCTTTTCGATGATCGAAGCAAGGATCAGCATTTCTTCCGGCGTCTCGATAGGCAACCCATCTTGCCGGGCCTCCCAAACTGCGTTCACCCTAAGTTGCTGTTTTTCCACCATTTTAGCAAGAACTTCGGCGCGGTTCGTCCCAGGCGTCACCTCATAACTGTCCGGTGCCAACATCCCTTCGGCCGGCAGTTCCCCGACCTCGCCGTCCAGCACGTCCATCGCCTTGAGGGCCTCGACAACCTGCCACGACGTCACGCCCTCGGCCATCGCAATGCGATAGCGGGTATCTCTCTCGGCGCGTTTTTCTGTATATTCTTCAGGCACTTGACCATCAGCAGGATCGAACTCGGCAATCTCCACAAACTCCAGCGTGGCCGGGTCCAGTTCCCGCACTTCGGTCTGGGTCCGTGTCACGCCAATCCGATACACGATTTCGGTCCCGCATGTGCTGGCCCCGCTGCGCGTGATCTCTTCGACAATCTGTTCCATCGACGCACCTTCGCGGATCAGAAAACTTCCCGCCTTAAGGTGTTGAGATTTATCGGAATAATCTGACCCCAAGCGGAAGATTGTGCCACTGGTCACCGCGCCCTGCTGTTCCAGATCACGGCTCACGCGGGTCATGTTCGACCCACTTGCAACCCGCAGGCAGATGGCCGTATCCAAAGGTCCTTCAGCCGTATACTGCGACTTGCCCCACAGCACGACCCCAGCGGCCAGGAACATGCCCACCGCCAGAACAGTCAGCATGTTCGAAGCCAGACCCCGCCACATTTAGTTGGCCTTTCCGAAGATCACACTCGCATTTGTGCCACCGAACCCGAACGAGTTCGACAGGGCAACATCGATCTTGCGCTCGCGCTTGGCGTTCGGTGCCAGATCAAGCGGTGTTTCGACGGCCGGGTTTTCCAGGTTGATCGTCGGCGGGGCAACCTGATCGCGGATCGCGAGGATCGAGAAAATCGCCTCGATCGCCCCTGCCGCGCCCAGCAAATGCCCAGTGGCCGATTTGGTCGACGACATGGTCGCCTTTGCCGCGTGATCCCCCAGAAGACGCTCCACCGCTCCAAGTTCGATCGTGTCCGCCATGGTCGAAGTGCCATGCGCATTGATATAGTCGATGGCCGAAGGCTCCAGCCCGGCGCTCTTCAACGCGGCGCGCATCGAACGTTCGGCACCATCACCGTCTTCGCTAGGCGCCGTGATGTGATAAGCGTCGCCAGACATGCCGTAACCAAGCACCTCGGCATAAATCTTGGCGCCGCGTGCCTTTGCGTGCTCATATTCCTCCAGCACCACAACACCCGCGCCCTCGCCCATGACAAACCCGTCGCGATCAACGTCATAAGGACGGCTGGCAGCTTTGGGGTTGTCCGCATACTTGGTCGACAGCGCCTTGCACGCGTTGAAACCCGCGATTCCGATTTCGCAGATGCAGCCTTCGCCGCCGCCCGCAACCATCACATCCGCATCGCCAAGACGGATCAGCCGGCTGGCGTCTCCGATGGCATGAGCACCGGTCGAGCACGCCGTCACGACCGAATGGTTCGGTCCCTTGAATCCAAAGCGGATCGACACCTGACCCGACGCTAGATTGATCAGCGCACCGGGGATGAAGAACGGCGACACACGGCGTGGGCCGCGGTCCTTGATCAGGTTGGCGGTTTCCGCAATCGATCCGAGCCCACCGATGCCCGACCCGATCATGACACCGGTACGCAGGCGTGCATCCTCATCCTCGGGCAGCCAGTCGGCGTCCTTGCACGCCATTTCGGCTGCAGCGATCGAATACAGGATAAAGTCCTGGATCTTGCGCTGTTCCTTGGGTGGCATCCAATCGTCGGGATTGAATGTTCCGTTCGTGCCATCACCGCGAGGTACTTCGCAGGCATAGGTCGTGGCGACTCCGCTTGCCTCGGCGTCGAATAAGGTGATCGGGCCGGCACCTGACTCTCCGGCCAGCAGCCGCGACCAGGATTCCTCGACCCCGCTGGCCAAAGGTGTGACCAAACCAAGACCGGTTACAACGACTCTGCGCATAGACTATGCCTCTTGCCTGCTTCCTGTTTGAAAACCGCTCATACCCCGGCCAAGGGGATGGGGGCAAGAGCGAGCATTCCTTTACAATCAGCGTTTTTCAGCCACTTGGCAATCGCAGAGCTCTGATGAACTTACCTCAACACGCACCAGAGCAAGCGACTTCGCTGAACGGAACAAGACGTGCTCACCTCAAAACAGGTTCGATCTGAGGACCCGCCTCATCAACACCAACCCGACAGGTCGTCTTCCAAATGACGACCGAATTTCGCTCAATGCCAAAGGAACGCCAACCCGGAATGCTGCGTGGCAGCAATTTCGGGATGGCGCAGAAGTTTCTTATTGGAAATCAGCAACCGGCTCATGCGCAGACTGGGCGACAGCCAGCGCTTCGGACAGATCCAGTGTTTTGCGGAACAACGCTCTACCGACCATCGCGCCTGCGATATTGTGAATATACGCAAGACGCGAGATATCGTCGACCGAACGTACGACGCCGCTGGCGATGACGGGCGTCTTTGCCTCGGACGCCAGACCGGAAATCAGGCCCAGCTGCGCCTCGACGTCGACCATGTCGCTATTGATATCGGTCACCAGGATCGCTGCAAACGGCGTATCAGTGAACGCTTGGATAAAGGCTTCCGGCGTCCAGACACTCTGACTGCGCCACCCTTCGGTCATCACATAGCCCTGCCACACATCGACCGCCAGAACGATCTGGTCGGGATGGCGGATTGCCAGATCCTTGACCGTGTGTGGATCGCGCGCCGCAAACGTACCAAGAACAACGCGCCCCACGCCTTTGTCGATCCAATGGTCAACATTCTCGCGGGTCCGCATGCCACCACCCAGCTGAACCGGAACGCCGACCGCGCGAATGATCTCTTCGATCAGTTCGGCATTCTCGTGACTGCCTTCAATCGCATCGAAATCGGTTACGTGAATCCATTCCGCACCGGCCTGAGCCCAGCTGCGCGCGGTCTCGACCGGATCGACATGCCACAGCATCGCCGAATCCAGCCGCCCCTTTTCGAGCGTCACGCAGCGCCCTTTTTGCAGTTCCATCGTGGGATAAATGATCATGAGCCTGTTCCTCTGCTCAGTCGTCGTGGAAATCGAGCATAGCATATCGCAGAGAGAATCGCAGTCATCTCACAGGATCGGCATCGTTTGCGCCATTTGCGGCGCACGGGCGAAAAATGCGTTTCACATCACGGCTGGCGGCCCATTGCGGCGAAACAGATTCACCAGCGTTCCGCGATACTCGGTTTCGCGCAGCGGCTTGTAACCCAGTTTTTCTACCAAGTTGCGGGATACTTCGTTGGCGACGTCCACCAATGCAACCAGCGGGCCGGGGATCACCCTGTCAAACCAGTCATGAGCGGCCTGCGCGGCCTCGTACCCCAATCCCTGGCCTTGAGCTTCTTGGGACAAGACCCAACCTGCTTCGGGGAACCGGTCGAAATCTTCGCCAAGGCAACGATTGCTGTAGAAAAAGCCTGTCTGCCCGATCATCCTGCGGGATGCTTGCGAAACAACCGCCCATTGTCCGAAACCAGTCATCTGCCAGTGACCAGCATTGCGCAGAAACGCATCCCAGGATTCGCCGCGCGTTCGCACCTCGCCACCGATAAAGCGGACGACCGTGGGATCGCTCCAGATTTCCGCAAACCGCTGAAAATCCTCAGGTCGCATCGCACACAGCGTCAAACGTGCCGTATTTATCATCGGGATGGATCGTTTCATGTCCTGCCCGTTCTGTTTTTTTGCCTCAGGAACGAAAATTGCTGGCGGTGCAGGCGTTGCGCAAGACGGAATCTGCATCGGTCAACAAAAAACGGCGCCTCCGTTGCACGGAAGCGCCGTTTTTTTGGGGTCACTCGAAAAGCTTAGGAAGCTTCGGTGATGAATTTTACGGCGTCGCCGAAAGTCTGGATGGTTTCGGCCGCATCATCCGGGATTTCGATACCGAATTCCTCTTCGAAAGCCATCACCAGTTCCACGGTGTCAAGGCTGTCTGCACCCAGATCGTCAATGAACGACGCGTTCTCGATGACTTTGTCCTCTTCAACACCCAGGTGTTCAACAACGATCTTTTTTACGCGATCTGCGACGTCGCTCATGTCTATTCCTCATTCCTTCAGGGCGCTTTGCCCGGTTCTGCCCTTGCCCGATCGGGCGGCTTTGATATGCCCGTTCCGGGCGGTTTGGGTCCCGGAAACCCCGGGGATTCGAGGACCGACCATCGGATCAGCCCTAACAGATACGCGCCGCCTATAGCACAGACAACGCAGGAGGCAAACGCTTTCCGCCTGCCACCGCCTGCGCCTACAACATGGCCATACCGCCGTTCACATGCAAGGTGCTTCCTGTTACATAAGCCGCTTCGGGGCTGGCCAAGTATAGAACTGCCGCAGCGATTTCTCCCGCCTCGCCCATTCTGCCCATCGGAACCTGCTGTAACAGGCCTGCTTTCTGGTCTTCTGTCAGTTTTTCCGTCATCGCGGTGGTAATGAACCCGGGGGCAACGGTGTTCACGGTGATTCCCCGTGATGCAACCTCATGGGCAATCGCCTTGGCAAGCCCGACCATACCGGCCTTGGACGCAGCATAGTTGGCCTGCCCGGGATTCCCGATGGACCCGACAATCGACGAAATGTTGATGATCCGGCCCCAGCGCGCCTTCATCATGCCGCGAAGAACACCTCGGCACAAACGCATGGTCGCGTTAAGATTGACATCAATGACGCTGTCCCATTCAGCATCCGACATTCTCATGAAAAGGTTGTCCTTGGTTATTCCGGCGTTGTTGACGAGTATGTCGACCGACCCCATGATCTCGGCTGCCTGTTTCGGCAACGCAACCACGGCGTCAGAATCTCCGAGATTGCAGGGCAGAACATGGGCGCGTTCGCCAAGTTCGTCAGCCAAGGCTTGCAAGGGCTCGACGCGAGTACCTGATAGCGCCACTGTTGCGCCCGCGTTGTGCAATGCGCGGGCGATTTCCCCACCGATACCACCCGAAGCACCTGTGATCAGAGCGTTTTTGCCCGTCAAATCAAACATGATCATCCCCTTATTAGACTGCATGTCTTTTTCATACAGCTTATGTTCCTAAAACTGTCAGGTGTCGCCCGCTGTGATTTTGTTCACGTCATCGGGTGTTCCGACTGCATTGGTCGTAAGTACCCGGTCGATTTTGCGGATCATCCCCGACAGGGCTTTGCCCGCCCCGATTTCCCATAGTACGGTAACACCATTCGCCGCCATGTATTGTACGCTTTCCCGCCAACGCACAGATCCTGTGACCTGTGCGACCAAGAGCTGGCGGATCAGGTCGGGATCAGTCACAGCCTCGGCCCGCACATTGGACACCAGCGGGACGGTGGGCGCCTTGATTTCCACATCGGCCAGGGCTTGGGCCATCACATCCGCCGCAGGCTGCATCAAGGCGCAATGGAACGGGGCGCTGACAGGCAGCATGATCGCGCGCTTCGCACCCATTTCCTTGGCAATCTCGGCGGCGCGTTCAACGGCCGCCTTGGCGCCGGACACCACGACCTGTGTCGGGTCATTGTCGTTTGCCGCCTGACAGACCTCGCCCTGGGCGGCCTCATCGGCAACCTCGCGCACCGCATCCAGATCCAGCCCAAGAATGGCCGCCATCGCTCCTTGGCCTACCGGCACGGCACTTTGCATCGCCAGCCCGCGCGTACGCAGAAGGCGCGCCGTATCGGATAAGCTCAAGGCTCCTGCCGCGGCCAGCGCCGAGTATTCACCCAACGAATGACCGGCGACAAAGGACGCTTTTGATACCGGGACTCCTTCGGCCTCCAACGCGCGCATGGCTGCCATCGATGTGGCCATCAGCGCGGGCTGTGCATTCTGCGTCAGTGTCAGTTCGTCAATATCGCCTTCCCAGATCAGCGTGCTCAGCTTTTCTCCCAAAGCCTCGTCCACTTCATCAAAGACGGCCCTTGCAGCCGGATAGGCATCAGCCAGCGCCTTGCCCATTCCGATCGTCTGGGCGCCCTGCCCCGGAAAAACGAATGCGATTGTCATTGCGACCTCTTACCTGACGTTGGGTTGCCGCGCGGTGTAAACTGCACAGGCGCGCGGCACAAGCTCTGCATAAAGACACGGAACCTGTGCGCTCTAAACAGTTGCACCTTGAGACGCGTCACATAGGTTTTCCGTAAGACTAGCAGGAGAGCCGCACAGTGCCTTTTACCAACTCGTCGAGCCAATATGGAAGTATTGCCAAAACTTTCCACTGGTTGATCGCGTTGATGATTCTGACCGCCATTCCCTTGGGATGGGTCGCAAGCGAAATGGCCAAGGACGTCTATGATCCGTCCGTTCAAACCACGATCGAGGACATTAGCCGTACCGTAACCGTGTTTTCCATCCACAAAACGCTGGGCGTTTCAATCTTGTTCCTGGCGCTCGCGCGAATCTTTTGGGCCTTGACCCAAACCAAGCCGGGCTTGCTGAACGCGGATAACAAACCCGAAGCTTACGTTGCGGAACTCGTGCATTGGGTACTTTATGGGGCTTTGGTTCTGGTCCCGTTGACCGGCTGGATGCACCACGCCGCCACCGAAGGTTTTGCCCCGATCGTCTGGCCGTTTGGGCAAAACCTGCCATTTGTGCCCAAATCCGAATGGCTTTCCAGCTTGACTGGCCGGCTGCATTGGATTTTTCATTGGGTTCTGGTTGTTGCCGTGGGGCTGCATGTGCTTGGCGCTTTCAAGCACCACGTGATCGACCGGGACGGCACATTGCGGCGCATGTTGCCCGGTCGGCCCATCGCCCCCGAACCGCCACAACAATCGCACAGCCTGCTGCCTGCCGCTACTGCTGTAGTCCTTTGGGCGACCGCACTGGGATATGGCGTCTGGAGTGGTGGTCAAGCCGCTGAACCGACGCCCGCCTCGAACCTCGCCCAGGTGCAATCGGACTGGCAGGTCGAAAGCGGGACACTCGGGTTCACGATCACACAGATGGGAAATGCCATCAAAGGCAGGTTCGCCGACTGGAACGCATCCATCACATTTGAAGATCCGGCGCAGTCTGGCCCGGCGGGGACCGTCAACGTGACGGTCTCGATCGCGTCCGTGACCATCGGTTCGGTTACCGACCAGGCAAAAGGCCTCGATTTCTTTGACGCCGCCAACTTCCCGACCGCGACATTCCAAGCCGAATTGTTCAAGACAGAGACTGGCTATGAGGCGCGCGGACCTCTGACAATCCGTGACCAGACTCACGACGTAGTATTGCCGTTCACACTTGATCTAAAGGGCGACCAGGCGACCATGTCCGGGAAACTGGCGCTTGACCGCATGCAGTACGGGGTCGGTTCGAACATCAAAGATGAAGCGTCCCTGAAATTCGAGGTTGATGTAGACATTGAATTGACCGCACACCGTTCGCAGTGACAACACGGCTGAGCCAAGATTGGTTACCTAAAAAACGGCGGCCATGCAGGCCGCCGTTTTTTTTGGAAAGGGTAGATCCTTACTCGACCTTCTGCGCCTCGACCGAAATTTTGATCTCGACTTCATCGCTCACGTAGGGCGCGAACATACCCAGGTTGAAATCCGAGCGCACAACTGTTGTGGTTGCATCGAACCCGGCCCAGGGCTTGCCAGCCACCGGATGCTCACCCAGCTGGTTCAGCGTGGCATCCAGTTCGACCGGTTTGGTGACCCCGTTCATAGTCAGCTCGCCCACAATCTTGGCCGAATTCTCGCCAGTGATTTCAATCCCTGTCGAGTTGAAGGCAATCATGTCACCCTCCTTGGCGCCAAAGAAATCGCCCGACATGAAATGTTCTTCGCGTTTTTCCCATCCAGTAAACATGGACAGGACCGGCATCGAGACCGAAACACTTGATGTTGCGGGGTTTTCGGGGTCGAACAAGATCTCGCCCTCGAACCCCGAGAACATGCCGGTCGTGGTCGAGAACCCCAGGTGGTTGTAAGTGAAAACCACTTGGCTGTGGCTTGCATCCAGAACATATTTGTCGGCAGTCGCCAGCGCCGATGTCGCGGTCAACGCCAAGACGGCGGCAAGAAGGGTCGTTTTCATAAAGTCTGCTCCACGTTAAGACGATGCGACCAATCGGGCCGCCCATCAAACGAAAATGTGCCGCCCCAGGGCGGCACACAATCTTCGAATTTTCACAGAACCTGTTAGAGAATGAACAGAGGCAGACTCACGCAGCGATTGCAATGGATCCGCTCAACTGTCCCTTGAGCGCATTCGCGACTTCTTTCGACGCCAATGGAAGTTTCATCAAAAGGCTACCATCGAGATCGAACAACTCCACCTGCTTGTCCGAAAAGCGGGCGCCGCCCAGTGTTTCATAACCGCGACGCAGCACGGTGTGCGGACGGCCGTTTTCGTTTTTCTGCAGAACCCGCACTTCGCGACGGATCGGATCGAAATATGCGTCGGGGCGATCGTTCACATGCTTAAGGGTCAGCAAGGCTGTTCCCATTGCCAGAACCAGCATCGATGGAACCGCCTTGAAGGGCAACATGTCGGCATCGAAAGTCGAACCCGGCATAAACCAAAGGGCTAGAACACTGACGATCATCAGCAAACCGATCGCCTTGAGCAGCACAATGCGCGCAGGCCAGTTCGGAGCGAATGTGATCTTGACCGGCACGGCTTTGTCAAAGGCCGACACGGTCATCGGCTGCGAGAATGTGTTGGTCTGGGTCGCGGTCATCGGTCTCAAGGTCCTTACAATGCGGTTACTCTTATGCGGTTCAACTCGCGGTAGTCAGAATTTCGACTGAAAAAGCGTCAGCAATTGGGCGCACGCAGGGTATTTGGGCGGCGGGGTGGTGACATTATTCGGGACTTGTCCCTGACGCTCAAACGTGTATATGGGGCCATCCTTTCGCAGTGATTTGTGAACCGCGCAGCCTCTCGTGGCAGGGTCGCGAAAGGGAAATGGCCCCGCCTATGAAATGCGCCTTGATATAAACAGGAGCACACATGCCGTTCTATGAGCATGTCATGATTGCGCGTCAGGACCTTTCCAACGCGCAGGCGGAAAGCCTCGTCGAACATTTCGGCACCGTCCTCGCGGACAACGGCGGCAAGATCGTCGACAGCGAGTACTGGGGCGTCAAGACGATGGCCTACAAGATCAACAAGAACCGCAAGGGGCACTATGCCTTCCTCAAGACCGATGCCCCCGCTGGAGCGGTCCAGGAAATGGAGCGCCTGATGCGCCTTCATGACGACGTCATGCGCGTTCTGACCATCAAGGTCGACGGTCACGAAGACGGCCCGTCGGTTCAGATGCAGAAGCGCGACGAACGCGGCGATCGCCGCGAACGCCGTTGATCAACGCCTGAGGAAAGGACATAAAACCATGGCCGCAAAACCGTTTTTCCGCCGCCGCAAGGTCTGCCCGTTCTCGGGTGAGAACGCGCCCAAGATCGACTACAAGGACACGCGTCTGCTTCAGCGCTACATTTCCGAGCGCGGCAAGATCGTCCCGTCCCGCATCACCGCCGTTTCGGCCAAGAAGCAGCGTGAACTGGCTCGCGCCATCAAGCGCGCCCGCTTCCTCGCCCTGCTGCCCTACGCCGTGAAGTAAGGAGAACAGGATCATGCAAGTTATCCTTCTCGAACGCGTTGCGAAACTGGGCCAGATGGGCGACGTCGTTGACGTCAAGCCCGGCTTTGCCCGCAACTTCCTGCTGCCGCAAGGCAAGGCGCTGACCGCGTCCGAAGCAAACGTTGCTTCTTTCGAATCCCAGAAAGCGCAACTGGAAGCCCGCAACCTTGAAACAAAGAAAGAAGCCGAAACGCTGGCTGAAAAGCTCGACGGCCAGCAGTTCGTCGTGATTCGCTCCGCATCGGATGCCGGTGCGCTTTATGGCTCTGTTACGCCGCGTGACGCGGCGGACGCTGCCACCGAAGCAGGTTTCTCGCTGGACAAGAAACAGGTTGCCCTGGTCGCTCCGATCAAGGAGCTGGGTCTTCACACCGTCGCGGTCATCCTGCACCCGGAGGTTGAAGTGGCAATTAAGCTCAACGTAGCGCGTTCGGCTGAAGAGGCCGAATTGCAGGCTTCGGGCAAGTCGATTCAGGAATTGGCCGCTGAGGAAGAGGCTGCCGCCGAATTCGAGATCTCGGAATTGTTCGACGACATCGGCTCGGCCGCATCCGAGGATGAAGGTCTTTCCGACGAAGAAACTTCTTCCGACGCTTCCTGAGACTGAACTCAAAAAACCTGAGGGCCGCGCATTTATGCGCGGCTTTTCTTTTTCTATATCGGCGGAAAAAGGACGACGTCGGCGGGAAACAGCACACAAACTCACAGAGGTTTGCAGCGACAAAGTCCTCCGCTTATACGGATTCCGATACGGAGGTGCCCGATGACAAACCTGACACGCCGGACAATCCTGTTTGCGTTATGCTCAACTGCATTAACTGCCTGTTCCGGTTCAGATGATCGGCTGAGCACCCGAAACCAGCAATTAAACCCTCCGCTTTATCCGAACGAAACGCCGGAATTACGGGGCCTGATCAATAAATGGGCCGACCATTACGAATTGCCGCGCGAGTTGGTCCACAAGCTTGCGATCCGCGAAAGCACCCACCGTCCTTGGGCGGTCAACAGGCCCTATTACGGCTTGCTGCAAATCTATCCGGCCACGGCCCGTACGATGGGCTATCAGGGGCCGCCAAACGGGCTTTTGGATGCCGATACAAACTTGAAGTATGCGGGAAAATACCTGCGTGGCGCCTGGCTGTTGGCAGATGGCGATCAACACCGGGCAATACAGCTTTATGCCAAAGGCTACTACTATGAGGCGAAAAGGCGTGGGATGTTGGTGGAAACAGGGTTGGCCAAACCAAATACATGAAGGGGTGTCGCATAAGGCATTCAAGAAATTGACTTGGTGCGACCAGCCTAACTGACTATTTGGACTCCTTAAGTCTATTGGTATTAGGTGTTTCGGGACACTCCTGTCACAAAATGGACAAAGTGTTGCCGATCAAGCGCGCTTAATTCCTGATTATGATCAACGTACTTGTCTATATGACGCCATTTGACGCAACGTGCGGGCGTGGATATGGTAATAGCCGCAACTTGAACGGACAGATGCACCGTCCGCAGCCGAGGTGTGCAAGGTGAAGTTAATTGACTTAGCAGCGGTCGATCAAAAAGAAACGACCGCAAGTGAAATCATAGACTCCGTCTGTGATTTGCTTGGTTTTGACTTTGCCTCTTATGCGACCATGAATCCGATTCATGGTGATGTTCAGGGGTACGCAAACTATCCCGAAGAATGGAAGCATCACTATGCCCGGCAAGGCTTTCACCATTTGGATCCCACACTCTATCAAGCGGCATTGAGCGTGGCTCCCGTTGATTGGGGGCGTTTCAATCACGACGACAAATTCAACACGGTATTTCGCGACGCGAGTGATTTCGGCATTACAGATCGCGGCCTGACTGTTCCAATCCGCGGCCCCTATGGCGAATGCGGTTTGCTCAGCGTGACGCGCGACTGTTCTGACAGAGAGTGGGAATCCCAGATCAAGGATGTCATGGGAGAGCTGCAGATGGCCGCCGTACATATTCATGACACTGTGATGCGTTCGGGACTTCTGGCAAAGGCACTGTACCTGCCACCGCTGTCATCGCGGGAGAAGGAAATCCTGCAATGGGTCGCCGAGGGCAAATCCCAGCAAGATATCGGTGATATTCTCAGCATCTCGCACCGAACGGTCGAGGTTCACATGCGTTCGGGCCGGGACAAACTTGGTGCGTTGACCACTGCGCAGGCTGTCGGGCGCGCGATAAGTCTGGGCTTAATCTACCCCGGGTAAAAAAATTGAAATCTACGGGAATCCCCCAATAGATTTCATAGTCAAGTCTCTCTTAACCTAATTGTTACGGACAATAGAGATTAGAGGGGGATGACATGATCATTGTCATTGATGGGCTGAACGCACCAAAGTTCAGCTGTGTTTTGGACGAAATGTTCAAATTGCGCGCTCGCGTCTTCCAGGATCGCCTGGGTTGGGACGTGAAAGTCGAAGATGGGAAAGAGCGGGATAAGTTCGACAACCTGCATCCTGCACATGTTGTAAGCATCAACGATGATGGGGAAGTCGTTGGATGTATGAGATTGCTTCAAACGACCGGGCCACACATGCTGGCGGACGTCTTCAACGACATCCTTGATGGTGAGCCGCCCCTGCGAAGCGCGCAAATCTGGGAAGCGACCCGCTTTTGCGTCGACACCAACAAGTTGGGTCATGGACGTGGCAAGAATACTATTTCATATGTCACGAGCGAAGTTATGATCGGGTCTTTTGAATACGCACAAAAAGCAGGCGTTCTGGACGCTGTCGCTGTGATCGATCCGGTTATCAACCGCGTCCTAAAGCGATCCGGGAATGCTCCATGCGACTATCTCGGAACACCGAAACCAATGGGAAAAGTCACGGCTATGGCCGCCTTGATGGACTGCTCCGACGAACGGATCAACAGCATTAGGGAGTATGCTGGTATAGACCACGACGTCTTCCTAGAAGAAGAAGAGGCACTTACCCTGTTCCATGGTGCAACATCGAAAGATGTTACCAAACAGCATCCGGCGAACCGTGATCACCAACCGCTCAGCGTTCTGGAAAGGTATTTCGTCGAACAAATGAACTCGGCCCGAACCGAAAGTGAAGTCCAGGCAGTGCTCAAGCTCATTGAGGAGCTTTCGGACAAGTTCACACCGGCGCAGAAGGAGGCGCTGCGACGAACACCCCGTGCTTTTGCTCAAAAGGCCTGACCCCCTCACCTTTTGAGACAGAAAGCCACTCAGGCGGAGCTGCCTTCTATACCCGGCGGCTCCGTCCCAAACCCCCCGTGCTTTTGTTGGCAAGACCTGACCCCCTCATCTTGCATATCAGAAGCCACCCAAGCGGAACCGCCGAATTACCGGCGGTTCCGCCCAAATTCCCCGGTGCTTTTGCCTGTGAGGCTCCCCCCCTCGCCTCGCGGGATCAGAAGCCACTCATGCGGAGCCGTCTGTTTTCGACGGCTCCGCCCAATTTCCCCGCGCTTCCGCGAACGAGGACCGACCCCCTCACCTCGGCCTGCGGAAGCTAAAAAAACGGAGCTGCCAGTTTCCCGGCAGCTCCGTTTTTTAGTTTTCACGAGTGCCCGGAAGAGGATTATTCCTCTTCCAGCGCCTCTACGGCCTTTTGCAGATCGTCCTTGCTGACTTCCTTGTCGCTGACGTTGGCCAGTTCAAAGACATAGTCCACAACTTTATCTTCGAAGATTGGCGCGCGCAGCTGTTGTTGCATCTGGGCGTTTTTCTGGATGAATTCAAAGAATTGGCGCTCCTGGCCCGGATATTGGCGCGCCTGCTGCATAATCGCCTGGGTCATTTCGGCGTCGGTCACCTCGACCTCGGCCTTCTGTCCCAAATCCGCCAGCAACAGGCCCAGACGTACGCGACGCTCAGCCAGCTTGACATGTTCGTCGGTTGCTTCAATCTCACCGTGGTTGTGGTCGTGCACATCGGGGTTTTCTTCGTGCCACAACTGATGAGCGATCTGCTTGGCTTCTGAATCGACCAGCGAAGGCGGCAGGTCGAAAGAGACGACATCGTCCAGTGCATCCAGCAGGCCGCGCTTCATCACTGCGCGGGCAGCACCAGCATATTCTGCCTCCAGACGTTCCGCGATGTGACCTTTGAGGGCAACCAGATCCTCGGCGCCGAATTTCTTGGCCAGTTCGTCATCAATCTCCGCGGCTACCGGTTCTTTCACCTCTTTGATCGTGCAGGTAAATACCGCTTCTTTTCCAGCCAGGTGCTCGGCGCCGTATTCTTCGGGGAAGGTGACGTTGACGTCTTTTTCCTCTTCGGCCTTCACGCCAACCAGCTGTTCTTCGAAACCGGGAATAAAGCTGTTGGAACCGAGAACCAACGGGTAATCCTCGGCCGAGCCGCCTTCGAATGCCTCGCCATCAACCTTGCCCACGAAATCGATGACAACCTGATCACCGTCCTTGGCTTTGGAGCCCTTGCGGCGTGATTTGAAGTTCTGTGCGGTTTCCGCCAGGTTGGCCAGCGCCTCGTCAATTGCCGTATCGTCCGCCTTGACCACCAGCTTTTCCAGCGCAATCGACTTCAAATCGACTTCGGGGATATTCGGAAGCGCTTCATAGGACATTTCGACATGAACGTCATCGCCTTCTTTCCAGTCCTCGTTGGTCATCTTGACCTCTGGCTGCAGCGCCGGGCGGTCACCGCTGTCCTCGAAATGCTTGTTCATCGCGCCGTCAATGGTTTCCTGCATCGCTTCGCCCAGCAGACGCTGGCCGAACTGCTTTTTCAGCAGCGCCATCGGCACCTTACCCTTGCGGAAGCCCTTCATCTCGATTTCCGGCTGCGCTTCTGTCAGCTTTTCGTTGACCTTATCGTCCAGCTCGGAAGCGGTGACGACGATGTTGTAGCCGCGTTTCAGACCTTCGTTCAGCGTCTCGGTAACCTGCATTATGGTAGTCCCCATAGGATTCGGGGCGCACGAAACCGCGCGCCAGGAAAATTTGATGCCTTCTATTTTGCCCGCCGCCCGCGTGCAAGGGTCATATCCCGAAACGATCCGGTTTCGGCACGATTTCTACCAACAAAAACGCCCCAACCTGGGCCGGGGCGCTAAAAACCTGCATTGTCAGGCTGTTAAATCAGAACTTCCAAAGAGCGCCTAAAACCCACGTTTCGTTCTTCTGGAATCCGGTGGTGCCGTCGTCGAAGTCGTGATTGCGGTATTTCAGGTACACATCGGTGTTGATGCTTTCGACCTTCTGAACCACGGCCACGCCCCAAGCTTTGGTGTCCGAGCCGTCATTTACGAAATCGGCCCCGCTATAATAGTCGACGCCAACACCGGTTTTACCCCAGGACACCCAGTCCCCTTCATAGGCAATCTTGCCATACCAATAACTGGGATCGCTCGCACCGGCGCTTTCGTCATCCCGTGTGCCTGCCGCAGCGGTGAAGCTCAGCCCGCTTGGTAACAGAACGGATGCAGACCCGATCGTATCTTTCCGGTCGCCCGAATTGTCGTCCCGTTCGCGTACGGCATAGGCGACGCCGGCGGAAAACTCGACACCACCAGCAAAGGTGTTTTCATAGTAGACCGCGACGTCGTAGTAATCGTCATCGTCGCTGGACGACAGAATGTTCTGCCCCCAGGCGACACTGGCTGAAAACCCGTTGAAATCCGGAGTGTCATAGCGAATGCGGCCGCGGCGGGAGCCGTCAAAATCATCACTGGTGTCGCCAATCGTGATACCGCTCAGCGCACCGCCCAATTCGCGATAGAAAAAGCCTGAGTTCTCGTCGTTCGTAAAGGAATATAGTGCCGTTCCGACATATGAGAGGTCAACCTCGGCGGCGCCATCCGAAGCCATGCTGCCTTGACCTGCAGACGCCCTGCCCCAGTCGCCTTTGAGCGAAAAGTCGACAAACCGGATATCAGTGCGGGTCCATCCACCGAAATCCGTACCCAATTGGCTCCACTCGGTCGAGTTCGGAAAACCCAAGGCCGATTCAAACCGGAACTGAAAGTCGTTAGCCCCGAATGGTTGGAAAACACGCAAGCCTACACGACTGTTCGACAGATCGTTGTCCAGCAAGCGGGTATCCGTCTCTTGCCCGTCATCAACGGAAATGATGGCAGGGTGCAGTTGTCCATACAACAGAACATAGCCGCCCGAGCCGTTCTCGTATTTCAGTTCGGCCGCAGCCGGAAATGCTGCAGTTGCAGCAACGAGCGCAGCCAATGATGTATTTCTTGAAATATCTAGCATAACCTTCACCATCCAGCGTTTTTGGTTCCTTTGTGTCATTCACTTGTGTGCAGCTGCAGAAAAAACCAGAGCGCGCCCGGAGAGGCTGTTTGAGAATGGCAAATCGGTCACATTCCTGCAGACATTTGCATATGAGTCTCTCGTGTTTTAAGGCGCTTGGTAGAAAAATTCATGTGCATCGAAAACGACCCCAAGAAAATTGTGCCGTATTACACATGCATTGAGCAAATACCGGGTCTGCATAGTTGCACACAAACTGGCGAAATCCCGCCGAGATTTTGACTTCCAACTAGAATTGAGCCAACACCTGAGATTGCAGCGGCGACAATGCAGAACACATATTGAAAGAAGTGTAGGCTTTGCGTGAGCCTGCAAATCAGCAGGCCTTTGAATGTCCGCCTTCACACATTCAGGCAGTATTGCCAATGGTGCGGTCGAGAAGACTCGAACTTCCACGGGAGTTACCCCACAGCGACCTCAACGCTGCGCGTCTACCAATTCCGCCACGACCGCACGCCTGTGACTTGGTGAGGGGCGTATAGACGCTCATGCCAGCGATGTGAAGAGGCAAAAACACTTCAGTTTGATTTCTTGGCACCTTCACATATCTGGTAAGAAACCTGTATTCATACGACCGACAAAGGAGCGTCGATTGATAACTCCAGAAGACCGTCCAGTCATTCAGATCGATATTGTTTCGGATGTCGTCTGCCCGTGGTGCATTGTCGGGTTCAAACAACTTGAGAAAGCGCTTGCCCAGTCGGGTGCCATTGCCCGTCTGCGATGGCACCCGTTCGAATTGAACCCCGATATGGGACCCGAAGGCCAGAACCTGAGGGAACATATCATGGAAAAATACGGCTCGACCGCTGAGCAGAGCCAACAGGCGCGCGACAGACTTGCCGAGCTAGGGGCTGAACTTGGGTTCACCTTCAATTTCAATAAAGAAAGCCGGATCGTGAATACCTTCAAGGCGCACCAGTTGCTGGATTGGGCAGAAGGCGATGGTCAGCAGCATGCTTTGAAAATGGCGTTGTTCAATGCATATTTCACCGACCAAAAGGACGTATCCGAACCGACCATCCTGATCGCTACTGCACAAGCTGCTGGTTTGAACAGTCAAGCCGCCCAAGATGCGTTGGAATCAGGCGGAAACAAGGCCCGGGTTCGCGAAAAGCAGCGTTTCTGGTCCACCAGGGGTATTTCAGGCGTGCCCGCAATGGTGTTCGGAGGAAAATACCTGGTGACAGGCGCGCAAGGTGAAGAAAACTATGGTCGGATCATACAGCGCTGCCTGACCGAAGCGGCCTGATCACTGCCCCTTTTACCCGCGACCACATCGGGGTATTGATCGGCCATGGAATGGAAGATCTCAGACGGTTTGACCGACTACCGAGAGGCGGTCGAGTTCATGGAGCAACGCTCGTCGGCCATTGCGATGGGCGAAGCAAATGAATGCATCTGGCTGTTGCAACACCCGCCTCTCTACACGGCGGGCACCTCGGCAAGGCGCGAGGATCTTACCGACCCGAACCGTTTTCCGGTCTATGAAAGCAAACGGGGCGGCCAGTACACTTATCACGGACCTGGCCAGAGAGTCGTCTATGTCATGCTGGATGTCGGCAAACGCGGTCATGACGTGCGACAGTTCGTGAAGCAGCTTGAAAACTGGGTCATCTCGGCACTGGCCGAGTTCAATGTAACCGGCGAGATTCGCGACGGACGGGTCGGTGTCTGGGTTCGCCGGAGTGACAAGCCATTGACCGCTACTGGCCAAAACGCTGAAGACAAGATCGCGGCCATCGGGATCCGGTTGCGCAAATGGGTCAGCTTTCATGGCATATCGATCAATGTGGAGCCGGACTTGGAGCATTTCTCGGGAATCGTCCCTTGCGGCATTAGCGAATATGGAGTGACGTCGTTGGTGGATTTGGGCCTGCCGGTCACGATGGCAGACGTGGACAACGCGCTGATAAGGACGTTCGATGACGTTTTTGGCGAGCGTCCGATCCACGTATTCAAAGCGGACGCCGGTCTGTAAAAGCCAATTGACGACAACGTTCGGCACTGGTTCGACTCAGGTTGAGGTATTGCCCAATTCGCACCGAAAACTCCGGTCTGGAAAACAATCTGCAAAATTTGACGGCTATGTTTCGCGACCTGGAGAAAATTTTCCTTTGATATTGTCATCTAATGCGAGTTTTAATCCATTTTTTCAGAATCCCGGTGCGGACGTTCTCAAAATACCTTAGAGTGGAATCACCATTCGAAGAGTGAGTGGGATGTTAAACCGGGATACCTGGATGACCGTCCGAGTTGACCGTTCAGTGTGATTAGTACGAGTCCGCCGCTCCGACCCAAATCGGAGCGGCAATTAATTTTCGACTCAAAACTTAGCCGTGTCCGAACCGATTGGGTTCAATGCAGGCGTGATGGGCGCATTCCACTTCAAGCGTCGCATGCTCGATGCTGAACCGGTCATGAAGAGTCACTTTAATTTGGCTTTTGATACTGTCGGCCCGCCCCCAATGACCCTGCTCCACGACCACATGAGCTGTTAGCGCTGCTTCGTTTTCCTGCATGCTCCACAGGTGGATGTGGTGTACGCTCTGCACTCCGTCTGAGGCTTCGATGGCCTCGGCCACCTGTTCCGGGTTCAGATCGGGGGGTGTTCCCAGCATCAGAACGCGGATGGTGTCTCCGATTTCGGCCTTTACGTGCCACAAGATGTAGATGGCGATCAGGAGCGTCACGGCGGGGTCGACCCATGTCCAGCCGAACACAATAACCGCGATGCCGGCCACGATGACCGCCACAGACCCCAGGGCATCGGCCACGTTGTGAATGAATGCCGCGCGGATGTTCATGCTTTGCCTGGACATGGTATAGGTCAAAGCCGCAGTGATCAGATCAACCACCAATGCAAAAACTGCAATCCAGACCACCATCCAACCGTTGATCGGTTTAGGCTCAAAGAACCGCATAATACCTTCATAAATAAGGTAAAATGACAGAACGACAAGCGTCGTATAGTTGACCAGCGCGGCGATCACCTCGGCGCGACCATAGCCGAAACTCATCCGCGCGTCCGCTGGTCGGCGAGCGATCTTGCGGGCGAAGAAGGCAATGATCAACGCGATGGCGTCCGAGAAATTGTGCAGCGCGTCGGCGATCAACGCCAGCGATCCCGACAGAATGCCCCCGATGACCTGGGCCAGGGTCAGGATCATGTTGACGGCGATGGCCAAGGCGACTCGGGTGTCGCCGGTTTGGGGGTCTATGTGGTGGTGTTTGTGCGAGTGATCGTGCGGCATGCGGCGGCGCCCCTTTTGTGATGTGTCGCAGTTCCACCTAATTGCTCCAGTAACTGGAGCTTCAAGAGGGGCGGCAAAAATTAACCAATCGCCGCCCGGATTTTTTCCGCGTGACCGGCAATCTCGGCCATGTCCCCCATGTTTCCCGGTGGCCGCAAACGGTCGCCCTCGTGACGCGGGAGGACATGGAAATGCAGGTGAAACACCTCTTGCCCACCCGCGGCCTCGTTGAACTGCTGAACCGTAACCCCTTGAGCATCAAAGGCTTTCATGACGGCATGACCCATCTTTTGAACCGTCTGCATGACGGCGGACAACTGCGCGGGCGAGGCGTCCAGAACATTGCGGCAGGGGGTTTTCGGGATCACCAGCAGATGCCCGTCGGCGCGCGGCATGATGTCCATGAAGGCCAGCGTGTCGTCGTCTTCGTAAACCTTTGAGCAGGGAATTTCGCCGCGCAGGATCTTGGCGAAGATGTTGTCGGGATCATAATCCATGTGGGCCATCCGTTCTGTGTGGGGCTTTTGACCGAGTTGTGGTCCACCTGCCTTGCCGGGTCAAGCCGGGGGTTTGTACAGCAAACTGTACGAATTGTACCGGTTTTCGAGGGGGGGTTGTTCGTTTTGTACTGGTGGATTGCGGATGGATTGCAATCACATCGGTCAGTCGGGAAGTCCACCGGCGCGCATCGCGTCAAAATATCGGTCTTGATCTTCCTTGTGCTGAAACGGCGTATTGCGGTGGGTGGAAATCCTGAAATTCGGGTTGATAGCAAGTAGATTCTCAGCCTCTGCCTGAGCTTCTTCCAGCCGACCCATTTCGGCCAATGTCGCGACAAGGATTCGGCGAGGCGGCAGAGCCTTTGGATAAGTGGCAATTCCTGTCTTTGCCAGAAGGAGAGCCTGATCGTAGTTCTTCACGAAGAAATTCGAAAGCGCCGCGTTGAAGTTATACCAACCGGGATAGCGTGGGTTGACCCTTTTGGCTTTGTTGTTCCATTCGATGGCTTCTGCGGCCTCTCCCATCAACGAGCGCAAGAAACCCATATCGTAAAGGACTTCGGGATCGTTGGGATTGCTAGTCAGCGCACGTTGATAAGCGCTGTACGCCAGTTCGTGATCGTGATCGGCAAACAGGTGAATTTGGCCCAACCGGTGTTGGACCCGGTAGTCCGTCTGATCAAGCTCCAGAGCACGGGCAACATGATGTCGGGCCAGATTCAGCGTCTCTTCGGGGGTGTCTGTTCCATTGAAACGCCAGAGGCCGAGATAGCGAGCGCCCAACTCAATATGCGCGGACAGAAAATCCGGGTCCTGAGCGATGGCTTTCTTCAGTAGATCAATCGCCTCTTGTCGGCCTGCAGTGTTCAGAGAATTGCTCTTTGCTACCGCTCTCAGATAAAGGTCATATGCCTCCAGATTGTCAGTTGGAGTTTCCCTCAGGGCTGCAATCTCTTTTGCTTCGATGACCCCCTTCAGTGTCGTGGTGATTTCCTGAACAAGCGCAGCCTGAGCAGAGAACACATCCTCGACCTTGAACTCATATTGCTCCGACCAGATCGCGTGTTCGTTCTCGGCTTCAATGAGGGTCGCATTGACCGAAAGAATGTCGTCTCGGCTATGAATGCTGCCGACCAACACATATCGAACCCCCAGTTCGCGACCAATATCCCTTGGCCTGCCCGGATCTTCTGCGAAGGTGATCGCCGTTGACCCTGCAATTACGAAAAGTTGAGGAAACTTAGAAAGCTGCGTTGTTAACGCCGTGCCGAACCCTTCGGCGAGATAACCAATGTCAACGTCATCCGACCTGTTTTCAAAAGGTATTATCACTATGGAAGGTTCAGGCGGCAACGGATGAGCCAATACATTTGTGGCAACAACTCCGTTTTCTTGTCTCCACAGCTGCAACAATGCAACAACAACGAGGATCAGAAACGCGCACGCTGCGGAAATAAGCATTCTCCGTCGCATGTGACCGCCGTTTGAGGAAGGCGCTTTCTTTTGAGAAACACCCAGCGCATTGGCTTTGGCATCAAGGACAACTTTGAATGCGCGAACCGGCCTTTCTATGTTTTTGACCTGAATTTCGCCCAGATCCTCAAAATTCAAGTCAAGCTTTCCACTGATCTGATCGTGAACGCTGCGGTGGATGCAGACACCGCCCGGATCCGCCAATCCCTCCAACCGTGCAGCCAGGTTGACCCCGTCACCGTGCAAATCGCCCTTTTCGGCAATAACGTCACCGACATTCACGCCTATCCGAAACACGATACTTTGGTCGCTACCGGCCCCCGCATTCCGTTCATGCATCCCAAGCTGAACCGCCACGGCGAAGCGGACGGCATCAACGGCGCTGGCGAACTCCATCAACGCGCCGTCGCCCATCAATTTGATCGTTTTGCCGCCGTAGAGCTGGGCGCAAGGTTCAATCAATTCTGCACGGTGGGACTTCAGCGCGCGAAGCGTTCGGCTTTCGTCGCGTTCCATAAGGCGCGAATATGCAACTACGTCGATGCTTAGAATTGCGGCAAGTCGGCGCGACATTCATTTCTCCTATTTCGAGAATAGCGGCCCTTTCGCAGCATCGCTATATTTATTCGCCTACACGGAGCTGACGGCAATCGAAGAATGGGAAGCGACGGAAGGCAGCGACGGCACCGCAACGTGAAATCAAGCTTGGCTTGCCATTCTCTCTCCTCCTCTCTTCAAGGGGGGTGCGGCCATTTATCTTGATCCAGATCAAACTCCGCCATTGAAGGCAGGGCCTTCGCATTCTAAAACCGGCAGGAATCCCCGCGCGCCGGAGCGTTTCGGCTGCGCGGTTAAGTTGCAACAGGAGGCACCTAAATGGCAGACGCAGCCATTCACGGTCATGACCATGAAGACCAGCGCGGGTTCTTTACCCGGTGGTTCATGTCGACCAACCACAAGGATATCGGGATTCTGTACCTGATATTCTCGGCGATCGCCGGTCTGATCTCGGTCATGATGACCGTCTACATGCGGCTTGAGCTGATGCATCCGGGCGTTCAGTACATGTGCCTGGAAGGCTTCATGGCCGACCCCTGCACCCCAAACGGGCATGTCTGGAACGTGATGATCACCTATCACGGCGTGCTGATGATGTTCTTTGTGGTCATCCCGGCGCTGTTTGGTGGTTTCGGCAACTATTTCATGCCGTTGCAGATCGGCGCGCCGGATATGGCGTTCCCGCGGATGAACAACCTCAGCCTCTGGCTTTACGTTGCGGGCACCTCGCTGGGTGTTGCGTCGCTGCTGTCTCCGGGTGGCAATGACCAGCTTGGGTCTGGTGTGGGCTGGGTTCTGTACCCGCCGCTGTCGACGACCGAGGGCGGCATGTCGATGGATCTGGCGATCTTTGCCGTGCACGTATCGGGCGCCTCCTCGATCCTCGGCGCGATCAACATGATCACCACCTTCCTGAACATGCGTGCGCCGGGCATGACCCTGTTCAAGGTGCCGCTGTTTTCCTGGTCGATCTTTGTCACCTCGTGGCTGATCCTGCTGAGCCTGCCGGTGCTGGCGGGCGCGATCACCATGCTGTTGATGGACCGCAATTTCGGCTTTACCTTCTTTGATCCGGCCGGTGGCGGCGATCCGATCCTGTATCAGCACATCCTGTGGTTCTTTGGCCACCCGGAAGTGTATATCGTGATCCTGCCCGGGTTCGGCATCATCAGCCATGTCATCGCCACCTTCTCGCGCAAGCCGATCTTTGGCTATCTGCCGATGGTCTGGGCGATCATCGCGATCGGCGTGCTGGGCTTTGTCGTGTGGGCGCACCACATGTACACCGTCGGCATGTCGCTGCGTCAGCAGGCCTATTTCATGCTGGCCACGATGGTCATCGCGGTGCCCACTGGCGTCAAGGTGTTTTCGTGGATCGCGACCATGTGGGGCGGTTCGATCGAGTTCAAGGCCCCGATGATGTTCGCGATGGGGTTCCTGTTCCTGTTCACCGTAGGCGGCGTGACCGGCGTGGTGCTGAGCCAGGCGGGCGTGGACCGGGCCTATCATGACACCTATTACGTGGTGGCGCATTTCCACTATGTGATGAGCCTGGGTGCGGTGTTTGCGATCTTTGCCGGGGTCTACTTCTACTTCGGCAAGATGACCGGGCGGCAGTATTCCGAGTTCTGGGCGAAGATTCATTTCTGGCTGTTCTTCATCGGCGCCAACCTGACCTTCTTCCCGCAGCACTTCCTGGGCCGTCAGGGCATGCCGCGCCGCTATATCGACTATCCCGAAGCGTTTGCGAAATGGAACCTGGTCTCGTCCTGGGGCGCGTTCATCTCGTTTGCCTCGTTCCTGCTGTTCTTCGGCATCGTGTTCTATGCGCTCAAGCGCGGCGCACGGGTGACCCAGAACAACTATTGGAACGAGTACGCCGATACGCTGGAGTGGACCCTGCCCTCGCCGCCGCCGGAACACACGTTCGAGATCCTGCCCAAGCAGGAAGACTGGGACAAGGGCCACGCGCACTGATCCCTGTCAGGTGAAACAGACAGAAAACCCCGCCGATTCCGGCGGGGTTTTTCTTTGCGGGGTGTGGCCTGGTGATGCAATTTGGCGGTTGGTGGCTTTGAGTCCCAAAGTGGATAGTTTCATAACCGCACGCTCGCTTCGCGGCGCAGCATTCTCACTATAGTGCCGCGCTCAACATTCCGGGCAAACCTCCTGGCGGGTTGATGTCCTGCTGTTGTCGATGCCAATATGCAGGAGTTCGGTTTCGCGGGGCTTGATATGAAGCGGCACCTTGCTGCAATTCTGGCACTGGATGTGGTTGGGTACTCGCGCTTAATGGCCGAGGACGAAGAAGGTACATTACGCAAACTCAAATCGGTTCATTCGGAAATCCTTGTGCCGGCAATCAGGGCACATGGCGGGCGTGTCGTTAAGGTTATGGGCGATGGGTTGCTGGCGGAGTTTCCAAGCGTCGTCGAAGCCGTTGAGGCCGCGACCGAGATTCAGATGAAACTCATGGGACAGACTGCGGACAATCAGGCAATGGACCATGTCCAGCTTCGCATCGGCGTGAACCTCGGCGACATTATTCACGAGGGCCGCGATATCTTTGGCGATGGCGTCAATGTCGCGGCCCGGATTGAGAGCCTGGCCGATCCCGGCAGTGTTTTTGTGTCCGGTACGGTATTCGAGCACGTACGAATGAAGGCTGAGTTTGTTTTCGAAGACCTCGGCGAGCAAACGCTCAAGAACATTGACCGTCCCATCCGCGTCTATCGTGTAGTGATCGAAGGAAATGGCATAAGTCAGAGCAGAAATACCACACGGAATCCCGGGGCAGTGAGCTTTCGCAAACCGACAATCGCGGTTCTGGCCTTCGAGAATATGTCCGGAGACGTCGATGACGAGTACTTCTCTGACGGCTTGACAGAGGACCTTATTACCGCACTCGCAAGGTTCAAGGAACTGGCGGTGATCTCAAGGAATTCTTCCTTTGCATTCAAGAACAAGGCTGTTTCACTTCGCGAGGTTGGAAAACAGCTTGGTGCCCGCTACGTCGTTGAAGGCAGCGTCCGACGGGCTGCAAACCGGGTCCGGGTCACAGCCCAGCTGATTGACACCTCGGACGACAGCCATATCTGGGCTGATCGCTATGATCGCAATCTTGAGGATATATTCGAGGTTCAGGATGATCTGGTCCGGCGCGTGGCGAGCACCCTCGTCAACCGGCTGGAATATTCAGATCGCAAGCGCGTCGAAAGATTGTCAGAAAATCAGATTCACGCATATGACCACTATCTTCGCGGAAGGGAGCACTTTTTCAGCTGGTCTATCGAGTCAAACCGCCTCGCGCGGGAATCTCTCACGGCAGCTTTGGGAAAAGATCCAGATTCTGCGGCAGCGTTGGCGCTCTACGCGGAAGTCCTGCTTCGGGATTGGCTGAATGGCTGGAGCATGGAGCCCGAACATGACCTCGCCGAAGCCTACCGCGTGGCGAAACACGCCGTTTCGATCGACGATCAGGATAGTCGCACCCAGATTGCGCTGGCGATGCTTCATCTGTTTCACAGGCAATATGATCAGGCAAAACTGCACTTTGAGCAAGCGCATGAAGCCAATCCAAATGATACAAGAGTGCCGATCTACTTCTCTCGCTACGAGGTTCTAACCGGAAGCCCTGAGCGTGCTGTCGAGCTCTGCGAAAGCGCCCTCGAACTGAACCCATTTGGAAAGTACAACTGGAATATTGCCATCGCGAACTTCGCAGCGCGTAAGTATCAAGATGCAATCACGGCATGCGAGAGCATTCGCAGCCCGCCTGAAACTGCCCTGGCCCTGCTTGCGGCGAGCTATGCGATGATTGGCGACCAGGAAAGATCGTCGGAAGTGACCTCCAATCTTTTGCGTAGTGCTAAAACGTCACCAATGATGTCCAGCTTCAACAATTTGGCGGCTTGGGAGGCATTCTTTGTGGCGAGATGGCCGTTCAGGCAGGCGTCAGACATGGAGCACTTTCTTGAGGCCATCAGAAAGTCAGGTATCTCATAAAGCTTGCCAAGCCTGGACCTGTCACTTGCAACAGACAGAAAACCCCGCCGGTTCCGGCGGGGTTTTTCTTTGCGGGGTGTGGCCTGGTGATGCAATTTGGCGATTGGCTGCTTTTAGCCCCGTTGTTGACAAATTGCAGCGCGGCGGCGAAATTCGGCTTTCACCTAACCTAGAGGCAGAACGATGGCGGGCAAAGTAATTTGGTCGGTGCTCCGCTTCTTGACAGGCAAACGCACAGGCCAGGATGAAGAAAAGAAAAGAGCCGAGTTCAAGGCGCGGGTCGCCAGAATAGAAGCCTTCGATAAAAGAGCATCGCGAGAATGGGAAAGTTACTTTGCAGAAGGAGCGCTGGAAAATGCCGATCCGCTAGCAAAATCCTATCACGCCTTTGTCCGAACACTGATGGAGCAGTTTCAAAAGGGCCGCCGACACCCTGAGCATGACCGCGCCATCAAGGACGGCGCGGTGATATGGCAAAAAGTCCAACGCTTGCGTGTGGAAGCTGGTCTTCCGAGAACTCTGCCACGCGATCCATCGACCGAACCTCCTCCCTCCGGAGAATTGGCTGCCGCGCTTTCAGCTTTTGAAAAGGCAAATGTTGAGACTGAACGGACATCACGTTTGCCTCTGCCCGAGGTGAAGACCGAAGACCTGAAATCGATACTATACGAGGACCAATGTCGGTGTGGCTGGGCTGCGCGTGTGTTGCCTTCAGCCGAGTTCGAAGACCTCATTCTCGATTTTTGGAATCGGTTCGGTCCTACACATTCCAAGATTATAGCCATGCGCGCTGTTGTCGATGACCTACGCCCGCTTCGCAGGTTCCCGCGGCTGGAACTGGCCCTTGAGCGCTGGCCCGACTTACCCTTCTCCTACGATCCGCCAACACAAGAAGAATTATTGCGTGCAGAGTGGAAAGCAGCCGAGCCATTGGTCCGTGACAGCGACTCGATAGAAAAAATCGAAGCTATTTTCGCTGACTTCTCTGCAGATGATCTTCACGCAGTGGCGCATGGGCAGGATCTCAATTCAGCTCCCTTTATCCTCACTATCGCTCGGCATCCACTTTGCGATTGGGCATCAGCGCTTGAAATATTGCACAGCTTTAGTGCTTCTGCGTATCAGAAGTACTGGTCTCAAGGTAAAACTGAGAGTGATTTTGACGACCAAAATGAGCGCATGCTCTTTGAGGCATTCGACATCATTGCGCAGCGAGCGAATGGGATCGGGTTCAGCAGCCGATCGTTCGCAACTAATTTCGAGAACTGGTTGGTGACGAGCAATGGCAAGCCTAACCCGTACCATCCGCAGAATTGGGAAAAATGGGCGATACCGGAAAAGAAATTGCTTCGCCCAATGGGCAAGGTCCACAAACCAGCTATCGACTTTCAAGGTACCGTGATCCGTCCCACTTTTGAGACTTGGCAAAAAGCGCGTGGTTAGCTGGGATGGTGCTAAATTTCTTACGATACAATTTCGCCGTCAGCCGGACTCGATCCCATAATGATATTCTCTCCTGTGGCCCACTGAAGCAGACATTCATTTGTTGGCGGGTTATAACCGTTTAGTCCCGCGGAGCCGCCCTTCCCGAATGCACGTTCCAGATCCTGCCCAAGCAGGCAGACCGGGACAAGGGCCACGCGCACTGATCCCTGTCAGGTGAAACAGACAGAAAACCCCGCCGATTCCGGCGGGGTTTTTCTTTGCGGGGTGTGGCCTGGTGATGCAATTTGGCGGTTGGTGGCTTTGAGTCCAACCCGTGAATTTTTTTTCGCCGCGTGCGCACGCGGCACGAATTTTGCTGCGACTGCGTGAACAGGTGTGCGCGCCGCGATGCAAAAAGGCGCCGTTCATGCAAGGCGCGGCAAATCGAAGGGGACCAAATCACAGATTGCGGACGAAGCGGACCTGGATCATCTTGACCTCAACTGCCTTCGATACGCCATCAAAGCCATTCGTCCTGGACACCGCTGGGGCCTTGGTCGATCCTTTGACCGGCCTTCGGATCCGGCAAGTCGCATGATCGGCGGCGACATCTGCGATCGATGTCACTCTACAAGCAAGCTGTCGCGCAGAAGTCTGATGATCTCCTCCTCTGGTGCCCTGTAGATACCGGCACTCCTTCGGTCTTGACCAATGAACAGGGTCAGGCCTTCGATCGATGCCGTGATGTGAAGGGCCAGAGCCGAGCAGGCATCGGGATCCCAATCGCGCCGCGTGGCGCCGATCAGGCCCTCTATCAACTGGCGCTCCATCTCATGGAGTTTGTCGGTCCAGATCGCGATGTCTGGATCGTGCAGGGACATCGCCCAGAGCTGCGGAAAGAATGCGATATCCGGCCGTCGCAAGTCCTGCACCAGCATGACGATGGTCCTTTCGAGCGCGTCCTGCGGGGAGCCCTCGGAAATCTGCAGGAGCGAGAGAATCTCTTGCGCGTAGTCCGCCATCCGGTCGCGCACCATGGACTCAACGAGATCGGACTTGGAAGGGTAGTAATATGTCAGGTTGCCCAGCTTTATGCCGACCTCTGAGGCAAGGTTGCGCATCGTGAATTTCTCCAGCGGCACGCTGATGAACAGCTTGAAGGCGCCGTCGAGTATCCGGCGCTGTGTCCTGATCCCCTTCGCCTCCGATGGATCAGCAAGCGCGATAGGGCGCTGGGCGACCAGATCCTGAAGGAGTTTCGTCGTCCTATCGGGAACGAAAGTAGCGATCCGGTTCTCCAACTTCACAGTTCAGTCCTCTGCCTCGGCTGTCCACGAGCTTCTACAACCATAGCAATCAAATAGTACGATCGTCCTAAAAATTTGCTTTCTGTATTAAAAGCCGCCGTCGATCACGCATGCAGGACTTGCCATTCGACGGGCAAAACGAGACCGGGGAGGAGACAATGCACTTACTTTCATTGCGGGTGTTGGGCGTTGCGGCTGCAGCAGTGCTTACGGCAACGGCGTTAGGTGCTCAAGAGACACAGAAGCCCAACGTCGTTGTCATGATGACCGACAACCTCGGTTGGGGTGAGATCGGGACCTATGGCGGCGGTATCCTGCGCGGCGCCCAAACACCTCGGCTCGACGGGCTGGCCGAAGAAGGATTGAAGCTTCTCAACTAGAATGTCGAGCCCCAATGCACGCCGTCCCGCTCAGCCTTCATGACCGGACGACATCCGATCAGATCAGGCACGACCAAGGTGGTCTGGGGGCTGCCCTATGGCATGGTTGGATGGGAAGTAACGATTGCGGAGCTGTTCTCGCAGGCAGGCTATCGGACGGGCATGTTCGGCAAATGGCATCTCGGCGATCAGCCGGGACGCTTTCCGACCGATCAGGGCTTCGACGTCTGGTACGGCATCCCGAACACCACCGACGAGTCGCAGTATACCAGCCAGTTCGGCTTCGACCCCGAGGTGGTGGAGACGCCGCAAATCGTTCAAGCAAAGCCCTTAGCGGGCTTTCGTATCTTGTTTGCGCGAAACCGGATTGCGCGGAACGAAGTTTGATTGACAGCGCAGCGGTTTGTCAAAGCGATTTGGGTTCCATCCAACAAAACTGCTGCGTGCCTGGCTGTGTCAATGGCTGTCGGATCAGCTTGTTCGTTGCTTGTAATATGTGTCTTTATGAACAATCAGCCCGTCTCGGTAGGTCAAAATATCGACGCTTAGAAACTCTTCTTTCGCGCCATCTTTGTGCATGGCTGTACGGCGATATTCGCAATAGGCCTTGTTTCCGGAAATGGTGCAGTCGAGCGTTTCCCAATGCACGTTCTCGACCTTGTCAAACAAGGCGGCAAAGGCGCTGCGAATGGTCTGGGCGCCCTCAAGGCGCACGCCGTGTTCCTCGGGGCCCACGGCATGATCAAATGTTGCATCCTCAGCGAAGTGCTTCATCACAGCGTCGATGTCGTTGGCATTGAACGCGTTGCCGACAGAGTCGACGAGGGCTCGGGTCACAGCGGTCATGATTGCGGTCCTTTTCCTTGAAGCATATCGCAAGTGTGTTTGAAGAAGGGGCTTGCCGGGTCGACCAGCACATTCAGTTCATCAAAGTGATCGACGTCCGGCACGAAATAGAGGCTCATCTGACGGTTTGGGGTTTCGTATTTTTCGACATACATGCGCGCTTGACGGTGGAATTCGTCCGTCTCCGCGCCGCCGACAACGATCAATTGCGGCGCATTTGTAACCGGGGGATGGTTGGTCATCGGGCTTTCGGCCTCGGCTTCTTCCGGGGTCATCCGGATACCGGAATTGAGCGCCTCAGTCAGGCGCACCGGCTCGAGGTAACTGAGCGGTGACACCGGGATGCCGGATTTGATCAGGTCCGCAGGAAGATCGTCGCCGAAAGCCGGCCAGTTGGTCCCCAGCATCATCTGAGTGATATGGCCGCCAGCCGAGTGGCCCATCACGGTGATCCGGTCTGGATTGATGCCAAGATCGCCCGCATTGCGCCAAATATATGCCATCGCTTCGCGGATTTCTTCGGAAATACGGGTGATGGTCACCGATGGGCAAAGATCGTAGCCGACGACAACAACATTGAACCCCGCCGTAACAAAGGGCGGCGCAATGAAGCTGTAGATCGATTTGTCGCCGCGCTGCCAATAACCGCCATGCACATACACCAACGTCGGCGCAGTCGCGTCCGGACAGCGGAAGACATCCAGTTTTTGTTTTTCGCCTTCCCCATACCGGATATCGAGGCTGCAATCAGATGCGGCGCGCGCGGCCTCGCTATCGCGGTTCCAGGCGGGAATGACAGTGGCTTCATAGTCCGGTCGCCCGGCCCGCAGATTGTATTGCGCGTCGAACTCATCGGGGCTGAAGCGGGTGTGATATGTCAGGTGATCGCTCATGAAGAAACCTCGGGTTGCGGCGCGGAGAAGAACGCGCCGCGGCAAAAGACAAGTGGCGGAACGGGCGCGTGGGCGTAGTTGACGACGCGGCCCAGAAGGATCTCATGATCGTCTGCATCGACCCTGCTGTGAACCGTGCACTCCAATTGCGCCGAGGCACCGGGGATCAAGGGCGTGGCGGTTCCAGCAGTCCATTCGGTGTCGGTAAACCGGTTTTCGACATCACTGGCGAAGTGCATCGCAAGGTCTTTCTGCTCGGCCGACAGGATGTTGACCGCGAAATGATCCGATTGCGACAGCGTCGGAAAGACCCGGCCAGATTTCGCGACACAGACCGAGATCACCGGCGGCTGCAGTGAGACCGACGTAAATGAATTGGCGGTCAGGCCCCACGGTTCCCCGTCTGCGTCATAGGTGGCTACGATGGTCACCCCCGTCGGAAAGGCACCAAGTGCGCGGCGATAGTCCCGGACGTCCACTATAGCACCCCTTCGCTGGCGCAAGCTTTTTCCAGCGCAGCCCATTCATCAGGGTTTGTCCCGAAAGGGCGCATGACGTGATCCCGATAGGCGGGACGTTCCGCCAGCCGCTGATACCAGGCCTCGACATTGGGCAAGGGCGGGCGGTCGACCTCGACGTTGAAGTAACGATAGGCCACGCAGCCCAACGGAATATCCGCCATGGTAAAGCTGTCGCCGCAGACATAGGCTTTGTCCGCAAGGTGCTGATCAAGAATGGTCAGCGCCTCATGCGCTTCGTCGCGCAGTTTGGCTATTTTCTTCGGGTCGCGCTGATCGGGTTGCGTGCGCACGGTTGCGAAGAACAGGTAGATCACTGGCCCAAAGGCGCGGCTGGCCGACCACTCCATCCATTGATCCGCAATTGCACGGGTCTGAATGTCGGAAGGGCTTAGCGTTCCCGCACCGTACCGGTCACAGAGATACCGCACGATGGCCAGGCTTTCCCATAGCGCAAAATCACCGTCGCGGATCGCCGGAATCATCCGGTTGGGATTGATCTGTGCGTAAAGTTCAGTATCGAGTTTACCAAAGCTGCCCCCGGCAAGTTGCAGGGTGTAGTCCAGCCCAAGCTCATTCGCTGTCCAGATGACCGGGATGACGTTCGACGAATAGGGTCGCCCCCAAATCTCAAGCATGTTCCAACATCCTTTTCTGCGCGATAGACTGCGTGCCGAATTTGGGAACGACGCGCTCGAACAGGCGATGCCAGCTGGCCAGAATTTTCTCGTAGGGCACACCGGTGTATTGCTGCATCAGCATAAGGTGATCGAGGCCGATGGTTTCCTGCCGCTCTGCAAACCGGTCCGCGACATATTCGGCATCGCCCACCACGATGATCCCGCGTTTGTTGAGGAAATCGAACCAGTCCATGTCCTCATCTTCGGGGGTCATCTCTTCGCCGACATCCAGATAACCGGCTTTGGTCCATTCACCCTTGGGACGCGACCCGCCGAGGAATTCGTAATAGGCATTGATCGGGCCACGAATGGTATTCACAGCCTCTTCCATGCTTTCACCCACATAAAAAGCCGTGCAGACACCGACACCTTCGCCAAGCTTCACCTCGCGCGCTTCGCGTTGCGACAGGGCCTCGCGGTAAGGCTCCCAACAGGCCAGTGTCGCCTTGGCGCCCGCCGCCATAGAGATCACACCCCAACCGCGCTCACCAGCCAGTTTGAACGTGGGCGGGGCATTTGACATCAGCCAGACCGGCGGATGAGGGTTGGAATAGGGGCGTGGATGCACATACATCGCTTTGTATTCACCATCCTCGCCGTGATAACGCGGGTCCAGAGGGTCAAAGAACCGGTTGGTCTCTTTCCAGCCGGGAACCGGGAATTGATAGAACTCGCCGTGATGGGTGAACGCCTCGTTGGTCCAGGCCTTCAGGATAATCTCAAGGCTTTCCTGATAGAGCCGCATGACCTTGGAATTTTCGCGCCGGTCCGCATCCTTGTTGAACTGGATGGTCGAGCGTTCGTTGATACCCTTGGCAACGCCGAAATCGAAACGCCCCTGCGTCATGTTATCAAGCATCGCGGCATCTTCGGCCACGCGCAAAGGATGCCAGTCCGGCAGGATGATTGGCGCCGTGCCCACCCGCAGTTTCTTGCAATGCGCGGCCACATGGGTGCCCATCTGGATCGGGTTGGGCGGCGCATTCATATATCCGTTATGGGCAAAGTGATGCTCGGTGAACCATGCGGTTGTGAAACCCGCCTGCTCGGCCAGTGAACACTGTTCGAGGATCATATCCAGCGTGCGCGCCCAGGGAATCGTCTCGCCAGGGCTAAAATTGGCAATCAAATCAAAGCGCATAGCATCCTCCCAGTCGGTCGAAAATCAGTTGATTATCTCCCACTTTTTCAACTAAGTTGATTTTCACTCGAAAAGTCAACATTAATCATTTATCCCGAATGCATGAATAACGATCTATCTCAGACCGAAGCCCAACGGCTTGGCAGTGAAATTCGCGAAGTGCGCAAGGCTCGAGGGCTTACGTTAAAAGATCTCTCAGAGGTGGTGTCCTGTTCCAAGGCCTACCTCAGCCGTATTGAGTTGGGGTCGGCCAAAGTATCGGCCGAGCTATTGCAGGAAATCAGTACTGCGCTTTCGGTCGATCCCAATTGGTTCTTTCCCAAGCAAACCGGCAATGGCCCGTTAGAGCGCAAACATGTTGTCCGAGGCGAGAATCGCCGGGCCCTGTCGGCCATGTATACGCGCTCGACAGACGAGTTGGGGTTCGAGGATGAACTACTTTCGAGCACGCTATCCGGCCAATGCTACCTGATACTGTCCCGATTTCGTCCTGGTGCTGGCACCCCCCCTGAACCACTGGAAGGCTATTCCTTTGAAGGGGAACAACATGCAATTGTCCTGAGCGGTGAAGTCGAACTGCGCCTTGGCGATGAAATTATCGTCTTGCGCGAAGGCGACAGTTTTTCCTATCCCTCAATGATCGCGCACCGGTTTCGCAACAGAACAGATGTAGAGGCCATAATGGTCTGGGCGATGTCGCCAATACGGATTACTTGGTGATTGTTGGCCAGCTGTCATTATCGCGAAAACTGCTCTTATTACAAAGCAACGAATGACGGCATATCGAAATATCCACGGATCCGACCTAACTGCTTGGGCCAAAACCAGTCATTTGGCCAATTGAGACGATTGTTGGCTTTGTCCACGTCTCGACGGTCCATCCTAAAGCACCCGACCTTTAACCTGAGACATACCCGGCAGCCTTGAAGTAATTCCAGCACTCTTCTGGTGAGAAGAGTTCACAGATTTCCGTGGGAGCGTGGAACATGTCCGTGAAGAACCGTGTGCCGATCCTGCGCAGGTGCGCTTTGAGTTTGGAAAAGGCCATCTCAATCGGGTTCAGGTCAAGGCTTTACGGCGGCAAGAACAAGAACCAGCATCCGGCTTTGCGCATGGCTTTGGCGGCGGCGGCATTCTTGTGCGTGGCGAGGTTATCCAGGATGACAACGGTTCCGGGTTCCAGTTCCGAGACCAGCACCATCTCGACGTAGGCTGTGAAGGCCTCGCCATCCATCGCCCCCTTGATGACCCACGGTGCCATCAAAGGACCCAGACGATCAACATGCTCCGTGGGCTGCTGGCGGAGTTCGGCATCGTCTTTGCCCAGGGCGTTGGTCACGCCGTCCGGTTCGCGAAATGCACAATCCAAGGG
>NZ_JBXWQW010000031.1:0-57021 GCF_059612585.1 Ruegeria sp. YKSF57
AGTTGCGGCGGCGTGCTGTCAATCATCTCTATTGCTGTGCTTTCTGCAACCAGCCCCAACTCTTTCAAGACCGGAGACCCATCGTTGATGGCCTGCTTGATCTTGTCGAAATTCCAACGGGTCCTCAGCCCCTCCAGACGGTTCAGGCTTTCCTCTTCAGCGCGGTTGGGCATTTCAAGTCTCCTTGGATGAAAGAAGTCAACGGAAAATGGTTTCTGGAGGTACCTCGTGCAGGACGAGCACCGCTAGTGTTGCAGCCTGAACGAGGGGCAGTTCATCTTTTTGCAGAAGTTTTAGAACCTCTGTCCGTCCGTGGCTCCGTTTGGCAAACGCGTTAAGGTAGGGCCGTCGCAATCTGCGCCGAGCTTGCGCACCGTACCGGTCGCGTGGGGCAAGCAGCCACAACAGCGCTTCGGCACGATCCGGTGTCCCCAAATGCTCTGTCAAAGCAACGGCTTGGTGATCGGCAGGGATGTCCGAAACCCAATCTTCGGGTGGGAGCGAGGCATAGGACCAAAGGCCATTCACGTTTCGCCGCCACCGTTCCGCCGCGTCGGCGAGCGCAGGCAGATCACGGTCAGGACGGAAGAAGGCGTAACCACCGAGTGTTTCCGCTGCCAGCCCCGCATTTGCCAGTGCCTCTGCCGTGTCCGAGGCGTAGGAGGATAGCCCGGAAGCGATGTTGTTGAGCCCTTGCAGTTCCGGCGCGACTAAGTCCCCGATCTCTCCGAACAACTCTCTCAGGCGCGCAAGCTCGTTCTGAAGGCGCGCACCACCACGGTCAAACATTTGGTCGAGCCGGACAAATTCGACCAGTGGCGTGGCATAGGGATTGAGCGGCGCAACTCTGCGCCCTTGGGTTTCAGGTTCTATACCATTACTGGAGGCCAGATTTTGCTGCACGCCCAGATTGGCGCGCAGTCGGTCGGCACGATCAAGTGTGCGCCAGGCCAGTTCTTCGTTGCCGCCGGCAACGAACGGAAATATCAAGGCGCGTGTTTCGTCGATAATCCATGGGAAGGCGGCGGTTTCCCGTACAGACAACAGCATGAAATCCAGCGCGCACCCTGTCAGCATCGAAGCCTGCCGCATGTTCGCGCACTTGCCCAGCACCTCGTACCGGTCCTCCGACTGTAACCAATCCAAGCATTTCTCAAATCTGAACTCAGCCCATACTTCCAATAGAAGGCGTGTCATGGGCGGGCTGACTCTTTTTAGCGCGTCGTGAAAAAACGGCATCGGCAAAGCGCCAAGGATCTGGCTCGCCAGCGTCCACTGTCCGCTGCGCCATGCATAGGCCATCGTGATCAACCCAGCGTCGCTGGCCAGTTCATAACGTTCGGGAAAAGCGCTTTGCATGATACCGGGTATTTCACGCAATTCGCCTTTCTCCAGCATGATTTCGACATCCTTGATCGCGCGATCGTCCACTGGATAAGTCAGGTCGGCATCAATGGGTTTCACATATGTCGACCGCATTTGTTGAGGATCGAACGCAAGTTGCGGCTGCACGTGTCTGGCATCCAGAGGCGAGGAAGCGACGCCGCTCCAGAAATCTCTTCCGAGCTCTTGTTCGAGATTCAGGGCGAAATCTTCCGGTTCCAGATGGTCGTCCGCTTCGGGCAGAACCTGGTCCTGTCGTCCGAAATCCGATCGTTCCTGTTTTGCCTGACGGATTGCGTCACTTGCACGCGCGGGCAACTCGGCAAGCATATGGTCGTCGAACTCTTCAGCCAAAGCGCGGCCAATCTGCGGTATGTCCACTTTCGGTTCTCGGCACATCTGAAGCCGGTGATAGAGCGCAGCAACCGGATTTATCCCCTTGAACCATTCCGCGGCTTTTTGATCGATCTCGCGTGAGGTGTCCGGGAATTCTTCATAAATCAGTTTCAGAGTGGCCGCCCGGAGATCGCTACGATGCAGAATCCATGACCCCTCTCTCCGTACCAGCCAATGGTGGCGGCCCAGCTCTTTTAGAATGTCTTCGGCTTCTTTCTTGCTTAGCTCAAATCCAAGTGCAGGGGCGACTACTTCGCGCAAGGCGCCCACATTTATCCGCTGCAAGACCAAACCCTTGAGTGCCACTTCACGCAAAGTACGCGGCACCCGACTGAGAATGGCGCGATAAAGATAGCCTTCGATCTGCGCGCCGCTGGTATTCGCCGGCACGTGCAGGTCAGGTCGTGCTCCCATTTTCAGAGACTTGCTGGCGAGGACCAGGCGCAGGGGAATTCCTTGCGCAAGTTCCAGGATCGGAGCCCGTTGGGCCGCGTCGACGCCACGTTGTTCCAGCATGCTGTCAGCCACCGGATCTTCGAGCCCCGTCAAATCGATGCTGTCTCTGTCGACCCGGGATTGCGCGGGGACGATGGATTCCTTGCGCCCGGCTGAGATCACACAAATCGGGCACGCAGCGAATTCGGCCAGTCGATCGAGATGTTCAAACAGGCGGACGACACGGGAATCAGCTCGCTGGCGCAAGACCTCCAATGTATCGAGCAGGATAAGGATCGTACCGTCAAAGCTGGACAGGGCGCTTCGGATGGCCTGCATGATCTCCCGAGACCGTCCGCGTCGAGAAAGGTTCTCGGTGTCTGCCAGCGTTTCGGCCCGTTCGAACCGCGCCTCGCGCAGTTGCTTAGCAGTATATGGCAGGCCGTTTCCGATTTGACGGGATATCTCGTCGAAAAGGGCGTGATCGTCCTGCACATTCAGCGAAGACCGGTCGAAATCCAGTCGCAGAATGACCATGTCACGTTGGCGAGCCATCTGTATGACACGCTCCAAAAGATAGGATTTCCCAATTCCGGGCAGGCCTGAAATATGCAACGTGCGTAGTTTCACTGCGGTCTTTCGACTTGGGTGGTCTTCCCTTGTTGCCCAGCGGTCGGGCGAGGCCATCCAGCTATCAATCTTGCCTAATTCATCTTCGCGGCCGAAAAAACCACCTGATAGGGCCTGCTCATTGGCTTGTACCTGAAGCAACTTGTTGACTGTCCCTCGCAAGGCAGCCACCTGTGAATAACCCGGCGCTTGCGGTCCGCTCCGATCCAACACTTTAATCAGGTCCAGCAACGGTTGCGGGTTGTCGGCTTTGACGATCAGATCAGAGATCGCCTCGGGCGAGTATTGGGCCGCGCCTGTCAGGGCTAGCTCCACATCGGTTGGGGATTTGGCATATTCGCTACTGGGCGCAAAAGGTGAGGGTTTGGACAGTACTTCGCGGCGAACGCTGTTGCGCATGGTCCAGAGATCCTGAGACTCGTCCCGCTCCACCGTGCAATCCGGGCGTAAGAGGCTAACGATATCCAGCATTCGGTTCGTATCGGCCACCAGTTCGTTGCCGCCGATCTTCAACAAGGTTGAAACCGGGTTGAATGCACCTGACACCGCCGCGACCCATCGCAGCTTTTCCAGTACGTCACGAGTTCGCGGATCAGCCTGCATCATGAACTCCAATGTCTTTTCTCGCCTCTGTGCGCAACCGTTCGGCGACGAGCGGAAGATTGGCGATAGCAAAGCGGTTCATTTCCGCCGGAATTCCCTGCAAGGCAAGGTCAACGATGTGCCCGCACACATCAGGTGTCCATTTCAACGCCAATGCCCTGACCATCAGACCAACGCAGTCTTTGACGTCTTTTCGCAGGAACGGGCGGATATAGTCGACAAATAGCTTCGGTCGCGGATCGACTTCCACATTGTCCAGATTAGTTATGGTGCGGGCACGCAAATCATAGGTTTCGAAACCGGCCAGGATCAGCCGCAAGTTCGGAGTATCCAGAACTTCTTCAATCAAGTGTTCCAGTTGATATCGGGTGCGGTCGATCAACCCGCTGTCGGGATTGTCAAAGTAAAGCCAAACGGTCTCGTTCCTTTCCGTGGCGATCTTGCTCAGCTCGGAGACGACAGTGCGGATTCTGTCGTCTTCATGCGCGGTGCCGGTTGTTTCGTCTGCTGCGACGCCGGGCTGGGCTGCTATTGATGCGCTTCCGCCCAATGCTCGGCGGTTGAGGCTGGCGGTCAGATCACCTTGTTCATATCCAGGCTGCATCCTGACGATGCGATGTCGGGCACCATGGATCTCCAGAAAACGATCAAGCAGAGTATGGCTGAAATTCAACCCCTGCCTCTCGGCGATCTTTGTGCGTTTGATCCAAACGCCACGAAGGTTCTTGTCTTGCCTGTCCAGAATCGCGGTCAGTGCGTCAAAGAAATTGTTTCGCCCGATCACAAAGTGACCATCCAGATCATCGCTGAGTGACCAAAGTCTGCGTGGCGGGCAATCCAGCTTGATCTGCGCGCAGAAATCGTCATTGGCGGCAAAATGCTGAAAGGGCACCAGTCGGCGGACATTGTTCCATCGCCCCTGATGCAGGCCGACAAAATTGAACTGGCGGTCAAATCCGGCTCCACCGGAAGACCCGCCATGCGTTTTGATACTGTGAAGGTGGCGCGGTTCGTCCAGCCTATCTCGCCGGAGTTTTCCCACTGCAATCCCTTTTTCGGCGCCCTCCGGGAAATGAATCAGAACAAAACTTTCCGTACCCACCCAATTTGGCAACGCGTTCGGCAATGACATGTGTCCGAGAGTGCGGCCAAGCGGTGAACGTATGCGCAGCAGAACCGCATCGCACATCGTAGTGGCATCTCCATCGCCCGGAAGCACACCGTTCTTCTCACTGTCGAGGCAGGGCGCAACCCAGACCGGTCGGGCTTTGTGTTCACTGCCATCGGACAGCAGTACGCTGACGTCCGAGATCGTGTCCAAATCGAACTCGCTTGCTGCATCCGGCACGAAGGCACCCACAACATGGGCCGAAGTGAGGATTAGTCTCGGCGAAATGAGTGCGCCACTTCCGAGAACCTGATCGTGTTTCAGAACCCGGCACCGAAACGCCTTGGCGCCGCTGGCGAATTCGCCGATACGGTCGATGTCCAGATCATCAGCGTCAGCAGGGGCCAGGCTGGCCCCGTTGATCGGGACGTGCTCCACTTGATCCGCCGGATCGTCGGCCAGTGGAAGTGGCTCCAGCCCTCGACTGCGTAGGGCGGCAATGAACCGGCTCATCAGCTTCTTGTCTACCAGACGTCCGACGATCAAACCGGCCACTGCCGTTCCAGGCATCGATTGGGCCACCATCCGAAACGTGTCGATATCCCCAATGTGACCTGCCGACTGGAACACTTCCTCCACGGTTTGGTTCACCATGTTCGGGTGTTCCTGCATCAAGGGTTGCAGTTGGACGGCCGTCAGTGTTTCCGTTCCAGCCATGGATATAACTCAGCCCGCACCGATGGCAGCCGTAAGTGCAGGCTTGCCGGATAGTGCATCCTTCAATTCTTTGCCGATGTCGTCGCCTCCAGCAGTGCTCTCCTCGCCCAGCATCACTTCCGCGCGTTTGCGGGCGCCGGCGCGATAGCGCAGCCACAGCATTTCCGAGGCATAGTCTGCGAGCTCAGTTGTAAACTCGGCCGCAGCCGTTGGGTCCGAGTTGACGAGCTGTGTCAAAAGCACATTCGCGCTGGATTCCACACCAGCTTTGCCCAGTTCAGCTTCCGCAACAGCCTCGTGGCCAGTAGCCGACTGCGGCAAAGAAGCATCCAAAGCCGTTTTTGCATCAATAACACCCGCGCCAAGATCCGTGGCTCCGTTCCAGACAGATGGCTTGCTGAGGTCATTCGTGACGCAAGCCACCCACATCGACTGAACAGTGGTTCCAGCCGCTGCCGCTTTTGCTCGCAGCGTGGCTCGGCCACCGTGCCGCGCGACCCAAAGCGCTGCGACACCTCCGGCCAAAGAGGTGGCGAGTGTCGTGCCTTGCGCCGCTTTGATGCCCCAGTCGTGATCGATCGCCTTGTTCTTGGCTGCTCCCCACACATGCTCGCCCGGGGCGGACAGCGTTACTTGCGGTCCGCGACCGGTCCGCGCCCAAGGCCTCAGATCCGGACCCACAGCGGCCATCGCCGTGGCCAGCCCGAAATCCGAATAGGCTGCCGGAAAGATCACGTCGGGCCAGCAATTCCCTGCAGCGCAGATCACCACCAGCCCGCGCTCCACCGCCAACCGCAGAGCCCGTTCGGTAGAAGCGACACGCATCGGCCCCCCTTGCGCCATGACGATGACATCTGCACCATTGTTGATGGCGTGTGCAATCGCTCTGGGCAGGGTTCGCTGTTCGAAATTGATGACAGACCTGATTGCTCGGATAGGCATCACCATCGCGTCCGGGGCTGAGCCTGTGATTGCGCCCGGGCCGCTGGTTCTGCCGTTCATGTCTGCGCCCCCGCGCGATGCGACAACCGACATGACCAAAGTGCCATGTCCGGGATGTTGCAGCAGACTGTCGCTGAAACGATCAGACGCATCGGTGCCGCCTTCAACAAAATTAATCTGGTGGGTCAGATCCAACACGCCTTCAAGCTCTCCGTGCGTGGAATACCCGGTATCGATCACTGCAACCGTCGAACCCGCCCCACGGCTGTGTTGCCAGGCCAGCGGCGTACGGACCAGTTTATGCACCCAACCGAACGTTTGCGCGCTGCTGCGCGGTGTTGAGCACGAGAACAACCCGGCCTCCGTGGTAACCGCACCTACCGAGACAGCGCCATATAGGCTTTCGGGCAGAACCGGATTTGCTTCGACCGCATCCAAGGCACTTCGCAAGTGGCGAGCAAATGCAAAGGCAGTTGTTTCCCGTCCTGTTACATCGGTGTTTGGAAACTCGGCAAAAAAGAACTGATCCCTGTCACTACCAAACGCGGTTTCCACGATTGAGTTGGATCCTGGCACCGATTGCTCAATCAGTTTTTCCACGTCTTTCGAATTGGTTTCTTCCAAAAAGACCAATTCAACAACAAGAGGTGCGCCGACGTCCGATGCCTGCGCGCGAAGCGTTTCCAGAAGTTCCTGCATGGTAATATCCGGTATCGAAATGAAACAATCAGTACGGGTTACGATAACACAGATTTCCCTTCATTTCACCCTGCGCGGATGAATGCTTGGAAGACGTTAAAACAGAAGACCGGGCAAGGAATCTTGCCCGGCGCAAAAAAAACGAGATTGTTCGACCTTTAGCTTTTTGCCCGCATCAGCATCCCGAACAGATCACGTGGATCGTCAGGGTCGGCCAGCATGTCCAGTGGTTCATAGAAATTCGTGCCACCAATAGCACCTTTGATATAACGAAGGGCCGAGAAATCCTCGATAGCAAATCCCACACTGTCGAACAGGGTGATCTGCCGGTCATCATGACGCCCTTGTGCCTGGCCTGTCATCACCTGCCACATCTCGGTAACTGGGTGGTCGGGTTCAAGGGCCTGTATTTCCCCTTCGATCCTGGTTTGTTCGGGGTACTCCACGAAAATCTTCGAGCGCAGAAGGATATCGCGGTGCAGTTCCGTCTTGCCGGGGCAGTCGCCACCGATGGCATTGATGTGCACACCGGGGCCGACCATGTTGTCGGTCAGGATCGTGGCGTATTTCTTGTCGGCGGTGCAGGTCGTGATAACTTGCGCGCCCTCTATGGCCTCTTCTGCTGTCTTGCAACTCACCACAGTCAGCCCTTTGCCAGCCAGATTGGCTGCACATTTGGCGGTTGCGTTCGCGTCGGTGTCATAAAGACGAACCGTGTCGATACCGCACAAGGCCTTGAAGGCAAGGCACTGGAACTCGGACTGCGCTCCGTTGCCGATCATGGCCATTGTTGTAGCGCCTTCGGGTGCCAAATACTTGCCCACAAGGGCCGAGGTGGCCGCCGTTCTTAGCGCGGTCAGCATGGTCATTTCGGTCAGAAGGATTGGATAGCCAGTATAAACGTCAGCCAGCAGGCCAAAGGCGGTTACCGTCTGCAACCCCTCGGACGTGTTTTTGGGGTGGCCGTTGACATATTTGAACCCATAAGCCTCGCCATCCGAGGTGGGCATCAGCTCGATCACCCCATGTGGTGAATGGGCCGGGATTCGCGGAGTTTTGTCGAAACTTTCCCACCGTTTGAAATCAGATTCGATCTGATCGGCAATTTCAGAGATCATCTGTTCGACGCCGATGTGATGGATCAGCCGCATCATGTTGTCGACGGATACAAAGGGTACGAGGGCTTTGTCAGAAGGTTGCATCACGCACTCCTATCGGCGGGCAAGGTGGATGCCGGCGATCATGCAGCGGACCGATCCGCCGGCGGTTTCGATGGTGGGAACCGAGAGGGGCAGCGGCGTGGCGCTGGCCTCGATGATGGCGATCTGATCCGGCGTCAGCGCGGCAAGCGCGCGCGATGAAAGCGCCAGAACCAGCCCGTCGTGCCCGGTCAGCTCGATTGTGTTTCCGGCAAACTCCGTGATCTGATCATGTGTTAGGTCGATGACTTTGCGCCCGGTCTCTTCCAGCCGGGTGCAGATCGTCGCGCGCCGCTTGGGATCGGTGATCATGTCCAGACAGATCATCGCATAGTTGGTGCCGATCCCCATCAGGACGTTGGTGTGATAGACGTCGCGGCTCTGCGCGTCGCGCGCCTCGAACGCGATGGGTTCATAGTTGAAATGGGTGCAGAACCGCTCCAGCAGCACCGGATCGGCGCGGTGGGATTTGACCGTATAGGCAATGCGGCCCACGTGATCCAGTACCATGGCCCCGGTGCCCTCCAGCGCCAGATCGTCCTGTTCCAGCCCGGAATAGTCGATCACGTCCTGAACCCGGTAGTCCTGTTTCAGCATTTCGATCACGTCCGCGCGCCGCTCGCGCCGCCGCGACGGCACGAACATCGGATAGATCGCCACATGCCCACCCGGATGGGTCGAGAACCAGTTGTTGGGAAATACGCTGTCGGGCGTGTCGCGATCGCCGTGATCGTCAAAGACATGCACGGTCACACCGGCCTCGCGCAGTTGTTCCACGGCGCGGTCATGCTCATCCCGCGCGGCGGCCGAGGTGGCGGCGGCAGAGCGGTTGGCTAGCGTCTGGAACGCGTTGTCGTCGCGCGTCTCGGGGTTCGAGGCAAAGGCATGCGGCCGGATCATCACCACGGCGGAAGGGGCTTGCAGGGACAGCATCAGAAGCTCCGTGTCGGGCGGTCGAAGATGCGGCGCCCCATCAGCGAGGCGGCCAGATCGACCATCAGTTTCGCAGTGCGTCCACGCTCATCGAGGAACGGGTTCAGCTCCACCAGATCAAGCGAACAGACCAGCCCGCTTTCGTGCAGCAGTTCCATAACCAAATGGGCCTCTCGCTCGGTGGCACCGCCGGGAACTGTGGTGCCCACGGCGGGCGCGATGGTGGGTTCCAGGAAATCCACATCCAGCGACACGTGCAGGATGCCGTTGGCGTCGCGCACGCGGTCCAGGAACGCCATCAACGGCACCTTGATGCCATTCTCGTCGATGCTGCGCATGTCAACAAGAAATGCATCGTCTCTCTCCAGCGCCGCACGTTCGTGCGGATCGACCGAACGCAACCCAATCATCCCGACCCGGTCTGTTGGAACGGGCGCCGCGAGGGCAGGGAAGGCTTCGAACCCCGGTTGACCGGTGAAATACGCGACGGGAGTGCCGTGCAGGTTGCCGCTTCCAGTGCTGTCCGGAGTGTGAAAGTCGCTGTGGGCGTCAAGCCATAATACAAAAAGCGGGCGTTCCGTAGCCTTTGCATGCGCGGCCATTCCCGCGACGGTTCCCATTGACAAAGCATGGTCCCCACCCATGAAGACTGGAATACCTCGGCCTGCGGCATCTTGTGCAGTGCGTGACAGGGATCGAGCCCAGCCCACGCATTCCGGCAGAGCGAACAGGTGCTTATGCTCGGGCATATCCACGGGATCAGGTCGGATATCGCCCTGGTCGATAACTCGGTGACCCAAATCTGAAAGTGCCTGCATCATACCGGCAACGCGATAGGCATCGGGTCCCATCCGGCAGCCCTGACGCCGCTTACCCGCGTCCATGGGGACGCCAATGAGAAGTAGATCGTTGTTTTTCATGCCCTGATATTGTTCCCGAAGCGGTCTTGCCGGAAGAGAGCAAAATGCTCAAAATGGAACCAATCCACTCATAACGGAATATCAAAATGGACGATCTGGATAGCCGGCTTCTGAACGCGCTGCATCGGGATGCCCGCGCTTCGCTATCGGAACTGGCTGAACAGCTGGGTGTGACACGCACAACGATTCGAAGCCGGATGCAAAAGCTTAAGCAAACCGGAGAAATCGTGGGGTTCACTGTTCTCACCCGTCGGGACGTAGCACAAAGCCCGGTACGCGGGTTGATGATGCTGGGGATCGAGGGGCGCGGAACCGAACGTATCATGTCTCGAATATCTGCAATGCGGCAAGTGCGGACCGTGCATTCGACAAATGGCACCTGGGATCTGATCGCCGAGATTGGCACTCAAACACTTGAGGAACTGGATGAGGTCATCTTCTTTATCCGGCGTATGGATGGCGTGACGCGGTCAGAGACGAACTTGTTGCTCTCAACCCGGAAAGGACGAGTCTGAACGGGTTAAAAAGCGAAACTGATTGCAATATTATGCAGTAAAATATGCCCGTTCAGCTTTGCTTATCCGAAGCAGGTCTTGAGGTGAAATCGGAAAGACATGACGCGGTGTTCCGGCAGCAGCCCAGACCACGTCGAAACCTGTCAAGCGAGGATCGAAAAACGCCCGGATCGGGGACAGGTGTCCGACAGGGGCCACGCCGCCAATTGCAAACCCGGTTTGAGCGCGAACCAAAGCGGCGTCGGCCTTTTCAAGTGCCTCACCGGCAGCATTTTCCGGGCTGACCGAGTTTCCTCCGGCGGTCAGAAACAGAAGGGTGTCTCCGGAGCGTTCGCCTTGGAACACGATCGATTTGACAATTTGATCCAACGCACAGCCCACTGCGTTTGCAGCGTCTTGCGCAGTGCGGGCGTTGTCGGTCTCGCGGATTTCGACTGGCAAGCCAGCCTGTTCCAAGGCTACTCGGACACGTTTTAGGCTTTTGCTAATGGTTTGCCCCGGTTGACCGTGGAACGTTCACTGCGCATTCTGCGTCAATGGAAAGTCGCGAAATACGCTCGGGCCCGATTGTGGACCATATCCTGTCGCTGGAAAAGAAGGTTTGGCAAGCATTGGTCGAGGGCGATGCCACATCAGATCGGGCGCTGCTCAGTGACGACTTCACCGGGGTCTACCCGACTGGGTTCGCAACAAGGGACGAACACGTCGGGCAGTTCGCTGAAGCACCAACAATGGCTGAATTTCACCTGAGCGCTGTTCGCTTGCGAATACTGATCGGTGATGCAGTTTTGTTGTCTTATCGTGCTGACTATCGGAGACCCGGAAATGCTACGGCGGAGGTCATGCTGATCTCTTCCTTGTGGGAACGGCGAGCCGGGAAATGGATCAACACTTTTAGCCAAGACACGCCTGTCGTTTGATTGACCTAAATCTGGATCGTTTGTCCCATTGACCTGATCGCGACCGGGTGCACAACCTGCGCCTATGACCGATACACTTGCCATTACCCGCTTGCCACGTCCGTTCGACCCTTCACTCGGGGCCGAAGCGCGCGCTTCCATACCCGAGCTTACACCCGAACAGGGAGATTTGATCGCAGGCGCTGCCGGGACAAGCCCATATCTCAAGGGCCTTATCGATCGCGAGGTCGAATGGATTGCGCCGGCGTTGGCAACCCCCGACGCGGCTTTAGCAAAGATTTTTCAGGGTGTTCGTACCTTGCCTCCTGATCAGTTGAAGGGCGGATTACGGCAGGCCAAGCGCAGGCTGGCTCTTCTGACAGCTCTGGCCGATCTGTCGGGTGCATGGTCGCTCGAAAAAGTCACCGCGGCATTGACCAATTTTGGTGCATTAGCTGCCGATGTGGCCGCCAAGGCCGAGATTGCGGCATTGATTCGGCGCAAGAAACTGCCCGGCATGACCGAAGATGATATTGAATCTGCGGCGGGTATGACCATTCTGGCGATGGGAAAGATGGGCGCGTATGAATTGAATTACAGCTCTGACATCGACCTGATCGTGCTTTTTGACGAAACCCGGTTTGAACCTGATGATTTTTTCGATGCCCGGCAGAGTATGGTGAGGGCGACACGGAATTTTTGCGCGGTTTTGAGCGAGAAAACCGCTGATGGCTATGTCTTCAGAACCGACTTGAGGTTGCGGCCAGATCCCGCGGTCACACCGGTGTGCATCGCGATGGAGGCGGCAGAACGGTATTATGAAAGCCTTGGCCGAACCTGGGAGCGCGCCGCATATATCAAGGCGCGCCCATGCGCAGGCGACGTTGCCGCCGGAGAACGGTTTCTGGAAGCTTTGCGTCCCTTTGTCTGGAGGCGGCATCTGGATTTTGCGGCCATTCAGGATGCCCACGACATGCGTTTGAGAATTCGCGAAAACAAGGGAACAGGCGGTGCGTTCTCTATTCCCGGCCACGACATGAAACTCGGGCGGGGTGGCATACGCGAAATAGAGTTCTTCACTCAGACACGGCAATTGATTGCCGGCGGACGCGACCGCGACCTCAGGGTGCGCGGAACGGTTGACGGGTTGGCAGCGTTGGCGGTCAAAGAATGGATACCACAGGACGTGGCCTACAAACTGACGGGTCATTACCGGGCTCATCGCGAAGTGGAGCATCGAATTCAGATGGTTCACGACGCGCAGACACATAAGGTCCCCCAATCCGAAGACGGGATAGAACGGATCGCCTGTCTGATGGGGATAAATCGCAGCGATCTGGTCAAGCATTTGACGCAAGGGCTGACCGAAGTGCACGAGTTGACCGAAGGGTTTTTCGCCCCTGGGTCCGGTGCTGTGCCTGCGCCTGTGGATACTTTTCAGTTCGATTCAAATGTTCTGGCGCGCTGGCCAACCTATCCGGCACTCCGGTCGCAGCGGGGCGCTCGAATCTTCGAAAAACTGAAACCTGAGATTCTGAACCGCCTGTCAAAGACGGCTCGGCCTGACGAGGCGCTTGTGGCGTTAGACGGATTTCTGTCGGGTCTGCCGGCTGGGGTGCAGCTCTTTTCCCTGTTTGACGCCAATCCGCAACTCATCGACCTTTTGGTCGATATCGTTGGCACATCGCATGCCTTGGCGGGGCATTTGTCTCGCAACTCTTCCGTTTTTGATGCGGTGATCGGTGGAGATTTTTTTGCAGACTGGCCGGGCAAGACTGCCTTGCAATCTGAGCTGGTCGCGGCGCTGACGGCGGAAGATGACTATGAAACCCAGCTCGACATGGCGCGCCGCTGGTGCAAGGAATGGCATTTCAGAATCGGTGTCCACCATCTTCGTGGTCTGATCGATGGCGCGACGGCAGGGCGCCAGTATGCCGATCTGGCGGATGCGGTGATCTCTGCAATACTGCCATTCGTCATGACTCAATTCGAGGCCAAACACGGTCCCGCACCAGGGCGCGGCCTTGCGGTGTTGGGCATGGGGTCGCTTGGGGCAAGGCGTATCCATTCGCAATCCGATCTCGACATGATCGTCATATATGATCCGCAGGATCAGGATTTTTCAGATGGACGACGTCCACTGGCAACTCGAACATACTATGCTCGGCTTACACAGGCGCTCATCACCGCCCTGTCGGCGCCGATGTCGCAGGGCCGGTTGTACGAGGTCGACATGCGCTTGCGCCCATCGGGAAATCAAGGGCCGGTGGCGACAAGTCTAACAAGTTTCAAGAACTACCAGCAGAAAGATGCGTGGGTATGGGAGCATCTGGCGCTGACCCGCGCGCGAGTCGTTACAGGGGAATACAGTCTGTGTCGGGATATCGAAGATTTCCGGTCCAGTCTGATATGTCAGCCGAAGGACCGGCAAAAAGCCCTGCACGAGGTTGCCGAGATGAGAACGCGTCTTGCCGAAGCGAAATCGCCTACCGGGATCTGGGACGCCAAGACAGGGGCAGGTCGTTTGCTTGACATCGAGTTGGTAGCTGAAACCGGAGCACTACTGGCAGGGAGAACGGAGAGGGATGTTCAGGCCGGCCTTGACGGTGCGGTCGCTGCCGGTCTGCTTGGTGTCGCAGATGCCCAGTCTCTGAAAAGCAACTATGACTTATGTTGGTCTGTGCAGACCGCGACACGCCTGCTTTCTGGAAATGCGATCGATACCGACAAGATCGGCGAGGGCGGAGCGGCCTTCCTGTGCCGGTCCACCGGGTTCGAGCGGATCGAAGACCTTGAGGCTGCGCTGGAGCAAAGTTATGGGTCGGCGGCGTTGCTGATCGAGACCGCAATCGGAGAGAGTATGGATGCCCAGCAGCAACGATCCGAATGACCCGAAGGGGCTAATTCGCGAGGCCTATCGCATTGAAGGAATCACGTTACCCGAATGTCGTAGCATATTTCTGGATTGGGCACTCAGTCTGCCAGCTGAATTTGATCAGCTTCAGGTTTTGCGCGAACTTCATGCGGTGTATTCTCCCCAGGCGCCGGAACACCCGATGACCGAGGTCCTCAGCGACGGTTTGAGCGCAGCAAAAGCTCCAAAGCGCCGCGGCGGTTGGAAGTCGCGTCCGCGCGGACATGGCTGACAAAGGGGGCTTCCCCAGCGCGTGCAAGCGAATTATGAGGGCGCACATGACAGCGCCGCAGACAAACATCATTCGACCACGAATCCGTCTCAAGCCCAAGGCCAACGCCCGAGGAGTTCGGCACGGGTTTCCTTGGGTCTATGTCAACGACATCGTGACAGACCGGCGAACTCGAAAGATTGCGGCGGGATCGCTCGCGGTACTGGAAGATGACAAGCGGGATCCGATCGCGCTGGTTGCGGTCAACCCAAACTCCAAGATCATGTGCCGGGTGCTGGACCGCAACATCGACGCGGTGCTGGATCCGGCGTGGTTCGAGGCGCGGCTGAGTTACGCGCTGGCCTTGCGCGAACGCTTGTTCGATGCGCCATATTATCGTCTGGTCCATGCCGAAGCAGACGGTTTTCCCGGCGTGATCATCGATCGTTTTGGCGAAGTTTGCGTGATCCAGCCCAACGCCGCTTGGGCGGAATGTCATCTGGATCTTTTTGTCGACGCTCTGGTGAAGGTGACCGGGGTCACGACTGTGCTCAAGAACGCATCGGGGCGGACGCGGGCGCTTGAAGGATTAGATGACGTCAGTGTGACCCTGCGTGGAGATACGCCGGACAAAACGTTGCCCGTTCCCATGAACGGGGCCATCTATATGGCCGACCTGACAGGTGGTCAGAAAACCGGCCTGTTCTACGATCAGCGTCTGAACCACGCCTTTGCCGCGCGGCTTGTACACGCTGAGGCACAGGTTCTGGATGTGTTCAGCCACGTCGGCGGTTTTGCCCATGCAATGCTGGCTGGTGGTGCCGCGCAGGCATTGTCCGTTGACGGTTCCGCTGCGGCATTGGAACTGGCCAGTGCCGGTGCCGGAGCCTCAGGGTTCGGAGACAGGTTCGCAACGCGGCAGGGCGATGCATTCGAAGTTCTGACCGCATTGGGTGAAGAAGGCGCGCAATTCGACGTCGTGATTTGCGACCCACCTGCCTTTGCGCCGTCGAAACAAGCGCTTGATGCCGGTTTGCGCGCTTACGAACGTGTTGCGCGGCTGGCTGCGCCGCTGGTCAAGCCGGGTGGATATCTGGGTCTCTGCTCTTGTTCGCATGCAGCCGATCTGGGGCGCTTCCGAGATGCGTCGGCGCGTGGGATCGGACGGGCAGGGCGGCAGGCACAGCTCATCCATACGGGCTTTGCGGGGCCAGATCATCCGCAGATGCCACAACTTGCCGAAAGCGGCTATCTCAAAGCGGTTTTTTTCCGGCTGTGAGGGCCGTTCTTGACACCTGCGTGATCTATCCCACGGTTATGCGCGAGATGCTTCTGGGAGCCGCCAGACTCGGTCATTTCACGCCGCTATGGTCCGCACGAATTCTCGAGGAATGGGCTCGCGCGTCGCGCAAACTCGGCGCAGAAGGCGAGGCACAGGCGCGCGCGGAAATCGCTTTGACCCGTGCAAACTGGCCCAATTCCGAACTGCCGCCTGCGCCTGGTGTGGAAAAGCGGCTTTGGCTGCCGGATGCAGCCGATATTCATGTTCTGGCCGTCGCTGTCTCAGGAGCTGCGGATGTCATCATCACCCTGAACGCGCGAGATTTTCCAAAGCACATTCTTGCCGAAGAAGGTTTGGACAGGATTGACCCGGACGCGCTGTTGCATGGCTTCTGGCGCGATGATCCCAGCGGGTTGTCACAGGTTGCTGATCGTGTTCTGACCGAAGCCAACCGTCTTTCCGGCAACCAATGGACCTTGCGTAACTTGATGAAGAAGGCCCGGCTGCCAAAACTGGGTAAGGCGCTTGTGGCGCCTTATTAACTTCGGGTTCGACGCTCAGCTTATTGTCTTCCAGCGCTGTTCAAGTTTTTCCAGCGCGGCAATACGTTCGCCGGTTTTTGGGTGGCTCATCAACCAGGCGGGCGTCACACCCGCGCGCTTTTGTGTCAGGTCTTCCAGCTTTCGAAACAAGGATTTCTGTGCCTCGATTCCGATCCCGGCCTTGGTCAGCAACGCGGCGGCATACTCGTCTGCCTCGTACTCATCCGCCCGCGACAAGCGAGAGGCCAGCAAAGAGGTCAAGGCATTTGCGATCCAGACGCCAATCAGCGGTACGAATCTATTCAGGAAAATGATCAGTACGGTTCGCAGGGCATTCTGACCCGAAAAATCAATCATTCGACGCCTAGCATGACCCAAGGCGACGTGACCCAACTCATGCGCGATGACAGAGGCCATTTCCTCTGCCGACACGTCTCCGTTGCGAAACTTGCGGTAGAATCCACGGGTTATGAATATCCGCCCGTCCGGGGCCGCGAGACCATTTACCGGGTCGATCTCATATATATAGACAGGTATCCGGGCCAGATCGAGGGCGGCGGCCAACCGATCGGTCATCCGTTTCAGAACCGGATCGGCAAGCTCGGTCGATTTGGCATCAAGCTCCCGATGCGTTCGCCAAACAGAAATTCGGTACATCACGATGGCATATAGCAAGGCCAGCAGGATCGGGGTTACTCTAAGCATGACCTAGATATGGGGCAGGCGGACAATCCCGGCAAGGCGTACTTTTGACGTCCGGAATTTGAAAAGCTCCAAATTCTTGACAATCAAAGACGTGGCCGCACAATCGATGAAAGCGATTTGTTTGGGGAAATGGTTATGAATGTTTGGCACAGGGGCGGGTGTGCTCTTTCTGTATTAGCATTGTCTGCGACAATCGCGCAGGCACAGGATCGCATTGAAATTTCGGAAGGTGCGCTGACGTTATCAGCACCATCATCGATAGACTGTTCAGAACCACCCGAATTCAAACTGGAAGGCCCAGCAACGGCACTCTTCGCCGAAGACCGTTCTCCAGTGAATCGGATGGTATCACAGATGGCAAAAGGCTTGGCGCAAAGCTGTCCGGATGTTGAAGAACTGGCGGTGTCAGGCGAGGACCGTGGTGTTCAATACTCATTCACTGTGCAGCGCGACAATGGCTGGCTACTCGATCCAACTGTTGAAGACAAACCGGAGGAATCAACTGAGGAGACGGTTGCGCAAACTGCGTCTGAAGTCGAACAGCCAAAAACGGCAGGATTCGCGGAGCCCGAAATCAAGCCGGGATTGGCGATAGAGCAATTTGCAGGAGTTTTTGGACCGGTGAAGTCGGTTCGAGGATACCTGCCGCTCAATAACGACGATATCTGGTCCCGCGTATTGGCTGCTCGTGCTTATGCCGAGCACCCTGAATTCCTTCAAAACGACGAACTGGCCGTTGAGATCGCGGAACGTATGCTGACGCCGGTGGAATACCAGCAATTCCAGGGGCTGCTTGCCGGTAAACAGGCACATCAATGGTCCGTATTCGAGCGCCGGGATCTGGCCAACCGGGTGCGCACCCAATTGGCGCAGGGGCTGGATACACGTCGTCAAACCGGCCCGATCAACGTTTACCATGTGGCTGCGATTCAACTTGGGGAGTATGATTTTAACACTGGGTCGTTCCCATTGAATGGCGAACAACTACGCGGCTACAACGCGCCACGCTGGAGAAACATGCAAGTGTCGAATGCCTTTGATGGCATCGTCTTGCCGAACGAACTTGTTGCAAGCGTGGAGCAGGCGCGACAACTGGACAACTATCTGCGGCAGCGCAATGACAATCGTCTCTATCTGGCAGTTTTTGCCCGGATAACGCCAAACGTTCCGCCGTCGCTGGAACATTATGCTTCCAACCGCCATCACGTGCGCGATACGGAACTCGAACAAATCGCGCTGTTTGCCGATCCGGGACTGTCTCAAATACTGTTCGACTACACCCCGGCTTTGGCTGACCGTCAGACAATGGCGGATCAGGTCGCAGAATTTCTCTTGCGTCCGGTATCCTTCGGCGAGGATTTCGTGCGCGCGATCGGCACATTGACGGACAGTGATGCTGTCGCGGAATATCTGGCGCAGACTTATGTGAATAGTGGCGTACAACCGAAAAAAACCGCTGCACAGGTCTTGACCGAATTCGGTGAAACCCGAGGGCCGACAATGATGACTTTCAGCGGGGCCCTTCAGGTCGGCACCTACGACCCTGTCAGGAAGGTTCTGCCAGTACAAAGTTTTAGCGTTCAAAATCAGAATTATCAGTCGCTGCCGATCGGTTTCGGTATGAGAAACACGTTTTTCCCGCAGGTTTCCGAAATTCCCATGACTGAAGAACAGGCGCGCAGATTGAGTGAGACCGTGCAGAACAATTATCAGGTCGAGTTCCGGCTCGATGCTGAAATGGTAAGTGGCAATTTCCAGAACAGCCAGCCGACAACACTCTATCTGGAAACGACGCATCGCCCGCATCGGCTTGTGCTGTTTTCCGGGCGTCAAGGCGAGATACCGGCCAAGCGAGAAGTGCTTCTGGATGTCGAACTGCCCGAAAGTGGATCAGGTGTTCCGTCGTTGCTGGAAAGTCTGAGGATCGATCAATAAGGTTCTGGTCGCAATCAGCGGGTTAGACCGCGCATGCCCTGTTCCAACCCGGCCAGCGTCATCGGGACCATGCGGTCATCAAAGATTTCTCGGATCATGCCAATGGAATGGGTATAGTCCCAGTATTTCTCGGGGACTGGATTGATCCACAGGTTCGACGCCCACTGCTCGCGGGCGCGTTGCAACCAGATTTGTCCGGCCTCGGGGTTCCAGTGTTCGTTGGCGCCACCGGGGTAAGCTATTTCATAGGGTGACATTGATGCATCTCCCACGAAGATGCATTTGTAGTCAGGCCCATAAGTGCGCAGAACCTCGTGCGTAGGTGTCTGTGCGTCCCAACGGCGACGATTGTCGCGCCAGACGCCTTCATAAAGGCAGTTGTGGAAATAGTAGTATTCCAGATGCTTGAATTCGGCGCGCGCCGCCGAGAACAGTTCTTCGACGACCTTGATATGCGAGTCCATTGATCCTCCCACATCCAGGAAAAGGATCACCTTGACCGCGTTGTGACGCTCGGGCCGTTCCTTGACGTCGAGATAGCCGTGCTCTGCAGTGGCGCGGATGGTTCCGTCAAGGTCAAGTTCCATCGCGGCGCCCTCTCGAACCCAACGACGCAGACGTTTGAGCGCCACCTTGATGTTGCGGGTGCCCAACTCGACTGTGTCGTCCAGATTACGGAACTCGCGCTTGTCCCAGACCTTGACTGCGCGTTGATGACGGCTTTCCTTTTGGCCGATCCGTACCCCTTCGGGATTGTAACCATAGGCGCCAAAAGGCGAGGTACCGGCAGTGCCGATCCATTTGTTACCACCCTGATGTCGGCCTTGTTGTTCCTTGAGCCGTTCGCGCAGTGTCTCCATCAGCTTTTCAAAGCCGCCAAGAGCGTCGATTTCGGCTTTTTCCTCATCGGTCAGATGTTTCTCGGCCATCTTTTCCAACCAGTCTGCAGGGATGTTGACGGCTTCCAACACCCGTTCGAATCCGATCTCCTCTAACCCCTTGAAGCTCGCGGCAAAGGCGCGGTCGAACTTGTCGATGTTGCGTTCATCCTTCACCATCGAAACACGGGCAAGGTAATAGAATGCCTCGATGTCGTAGGTAGCCAATCCCCGCTTCATTCCTTCGAGAAAGGTCAGATATTCGCGCAGCGATACGGGAACGCTTGCTTTCCTGAGATTTTCGAAGAAAGGCAGGAACATCGCGTCAAACCATGAACCTGTGGGCCAGCAAAGTGGCGACCATTCCCACCAATGCAAACGCAATTGCGTATCCGGCGGCATATTGGGCAATATCCGCCCGGCTACCGTTGCGTCTACGGGCAGTCAGACCACCCACGATTGCCCCCAATGCGGCCAAAGCCAAAACGATCATCTGTTCTTATCCGCCCAATCTTTTGCGAGGGTTCAAGAGTGCGATGTCTTCCATCACCGAGCGAACCTCCCAATCCGAGCCGAACCCGTAGCGCGCCCATCCAATGCTGTCCAGCCTCAGGTTGCGGGCCTGATCCGGTTTGCCGGTCAGATCCAGCGCCTCGGCCTTGAGCATCATCAGAGTGGCCATCATTGCTGCATTCTCGGCGCGGGCGGTCACGTCGATGCTGGGGTTGATCTGGCGCAGGGCCGTGGTGCCATCGCCCTGCGAGATCGCGTATGCCGCAGTCTGGGCCGCGACATAGGCACGGTGCAACTCCGTGTCCGGTGTTTGAGATAGAAAATGTAGTGCAGTACCATAATGAAGCTGCGCTTGCTCGGGGTCATCCAATTGGATCATCCGCCCGATAAGGTAATGCGGGAAGGCGCGGCGCTGATCGTTCCATCCAGATTGCTCGGCGATCACGGCAGCACGATTTGCGGCCCGGCGGCGCTGCGATGGATCGGCGTTTGGTCCCAAAGAAATCTGTACGGCCTCGATCCAACTGCGAGGGGTTTCGAAATATGTTGCGGAACGAACGAAATCGCCGTTCGGATTGAGACGGCTCAGCAGCCCCGGCAGAACCGACGCCACTTGTCCGCGCCCCATGCCACTGCGCAATTCAGGTGAATAGGTCGCGCGCAGAACAAGCATGTCGAACCCGGTCAGAACGGTATGTACATTATCGTCATTAAAGACTGAATCCGGCAATCTATAGAGATCGTTGAGTGGCCCTAATGCCTGCGCCAGTTCTTCGTGCAGGCAGTCTCGGACCTCTTGCGGACTGACGTCATAGGGAATGAAGATGCCCAGCCGCTCCCGTTTTGTCAGGGTTGACCAGTTGGTCTTGGGGCTGCGCCGGTCGCGGCGGTATTCTGCCAGGCTTGAGACATTGGGAACAACGAAACAGGCGGCCTGAGGAAGCGCGCGGTGGATCTGGTCGCGGCTGACCGCTTCGATTGTAATGTTCGCGTTGCTTTCGAATGTGCGGTGAATGTCGATTCTGGCTTCGCTGCGCAACCGTGTCAGCAAACGGTCCAGATCGGCAGTCATGGTCGGAGGCGGCGACCCGGTGACGCGTACCGTGATTGGCGTTTCAAAGCGCGTGAAAACGGGGAGTTCGCGTCCGCTTTCCAACTCGAAATGCAACGAAAGGAAATCTGCCGCAATATTGGCGTTCGACCGCGTTGGTGCTTTCGGGTGCGCGGTCGTAAAGCTTTTCATCGGCGGCAGAACACTGCTAGCTATCTGCGAGCGTGTGGCGGTTTCTTGCGGGGGAAAGGTGCTGCATCCGGCAAGGATCGTAGACAATATCAGGGCGGCGAAACGTATCATTGGCGGTTGTACCGGACGAACGGGGTTAGTTTGCCGACGCGATCATATAACCTGCGTGCAGTTTCGTTGAACTCCTGCGTCAGCCAATAGACCGACGGCGCGCCCTGCCGATCAGCCTCGGCATAGACCGCCTCGATCAGAGCACGACCAACTCCGCGTCCACGAGCTTCGGGGCGGGAATACAGGTCTTGCAGATAACAAGTGTTTTCAATCTTCCAAGCGTGTCGGTGAAACAGGTAATGAGTGAGTCCCACGAGTCGCCCATCAAGCTCGGCCACGAAGCATGAGAAATCCTGAGGATTGTCCCCCAGCAGCCGCGCAAACGTGCTTTCATAGATGTCATCCGTCGCCGAAGTTTCGTAGAACACCAGATAGTCCTGCCACATCTCGGCCCATTCGGAGCGGTCCGTTGGGCGCAATTCCCTGATCAGGAGTTCACTGGTCACGCTCATATCCCCGGTTTTGGCCAGCCTGCACTGGTCTCATCGCATAGCATGGTCGCATCCTGCTCCGGCCAAGGCAAGCGGGCAGGGGTACATATATTGCGAACTCCGTCTAGCGTTGTCTTCTGGCCATAAAGGCCAAGCGCTCGAAAAGATGAACATCTTGTTCATTCTTCAACAGCGCCCCATGCAGTTTCGGCAGAGCATTGGCCCCATCGCGTTTCAGGTCTTCAGCGCTCAGATCCTCGGCCAGAAGCAGTTTTAACCAATCAAGCACTTCTGACGTCGACGGTTTCTTTTTCAAGCCTGACGTTTCCCTGATTTCATAAAATTGGGTTAGCGCTGTTGTGAGCAAGGCTTCCTTAATACCAGGATGATGAACTTCGACAATCCGGCGCATCGTCGGTTCGTCGGGAAACCGGATGTAATGAAAGAAGCAACGCCGCAGAAAGGCGTCCGGCAATTCTTTTTCGTTGTTGGACGTGATGATCACGACGGGCCGATGCTTGGCCCGAACCGTCGCGCCGGTCTCGTAGACGTGGAACTCCATCTTGTCGAGTTCCTGCAACAGATCATTGGGGAACTCGATATCGGCCTTGTCGATTTCGTCGATCAGCAAAACCACCTTCTCGTCGGCATCGAACGCCTGCCACAGCTTGCCGCGTTTGATATAATTGCTGACGTCGTGAACTTTCTCTTCGCCCAGTTGGCTGTCTCTGAGACGACTCACCGCGTCGTACTCGTACAGGCCTTGCTGTGCCCGCGTCGTGGATTTGATATTCCACTCGATCATCTTTAGCCCAAGCGCGCCAGCCACTTGTTTGGCCAATTCGGTTTTGCCGGTTCCAGGTTCACCCTTGACCAACAGGGGGCGTTCCAGTGTTACGGCGGCATTCACGGCGATGTTCAGGTCATCGGTCGCCACATATTCAGCGGTACCTTGAAAACGTGTGGTCATGAATCTCTCGTCAATCGGCTGATCAGAGCAATAGGTGATGCCATCGGGTTACTCGCGGGTGCGGCGATTTACAAGTCCGACGCCGGGTCGCATGGATCGCTCATTGGCCAGTAACCGAAGGGATCTTGATTCGGCGCACAGCGCTTTGCCTTCAGCTATGGTGCCGCAGAAATGCCAGACAAAGATCACAGAAAAACAAGGTTCTTCTGCAAGATGTCTCATAATTAGACAAGTTGATATTCGGGTCGGATTTCGCGGCGTTTGTGTAGTGACATTCCTCGTTCCGTCGGATAAACGCACCGCAGTAGGAGAGAGCCGATTGTCAGGTGAAGCAACAATGACCGACGCGTCCGGCCATGCCGAGGGAGCAGATATGAAACAGGAAGTTTTTCTGCCGGAGGACTATCGTCCGGCCGAAGATGAGCCTTTCATGAATGATCGCCAGCTTGAGTATTTTCGTCGTAAGCTGTTGAATTGGAAAAGTGAACTATTGGCGGGAAGCCGCGACACGATTGAAGGACTTCAGGGAAATACGCGCAATATTCCCGACGTTGCCGACCGCGCCAGCGAGGAGACGGATCGCGCGTTGGAATTACGCACCCGCGACCGCCAGCGAAAACTTGTCGCCAAAATCGAAGCCGCGCTGCGTCGGATCGACGAGGGCGAATATGGCTATTGCGAAGTAACCGGTGACCCGATCTCGCTCAAGCGGTTGGATGCACGCCCGATCGCGACCATGACTTTGGAAGCACAGGAACGGCACGAACGGCGCGAAAAAGTTCACCGCGACGATTGATCGCTGAGTCATCTTTGATGAATTGAACGCCGGGGCCTTTCGCTTCGGCGTTTTTTCGTTATGCCAACGGAATGGATATCACTGGATTAAGAATTTGCGTGGTGGGGGGCGGTATCGGAGGCCTTGCCGCCGCTATCGCGCTGCGAAAACGTGGCGCTTTGGTTCGGATCCTCGAACAGGCGCCGGAGATCGCCGAGGTCGGGGCCGGGCTGCAGATCAGTGCGAACGGCATTGTGGTCCTGCGTGCCCTTGGCATCATAGACGATGCGCCGCGAGCCGGACTGTGCTCCAGCGGTACCGTCGTGCGAGATTATCGAACCGGACGTCGCATCGCCAAATTGCCTGTGCCGCGCATCGGGCCTACCTATTACTTTCATCGCGCCGACCTGATCGGCTTGCTGTACGAAACGGCTATTCGGTACGGGGTCCAGATCAATCTTGGGAAAACGGTCGTGGCGACGCGGCCTGATGGGGACGGCGCAACAATCGAATTGGATGACGGCGAACAACTCGCGACTGATTGCGTCATAGCTGCCGATGGTGGCCGCAGCCGATTACGGGCCGAGTTGAACGAACAGGAAGCGCCGGAATTCACGCATCAGGTTGCCTGGCGCGCGACAATCCCCTGGAGTGAGAAACCCAAGCAGACGAACGCCAGCCTCACAATAGGACCGGGTCGCCACGTCGTTTTGTATCCCTTGCGAAATCATGCATTGATGAACATTGTGGCTGTCGAAGAGCGTTCCGACTGGCGCGAGGAGGGGTGGCGTCGGAAGGGTGACCCGGATGATCTGCGTGCCCGGTTCCATGACTTCGGCGGTGAAGTTGCCGAGATCCTGAGCGAGGTGCAGGATACGTTCCTTTGGGCTCTTTTCCTGCGCCCCGTCGCGTCCCGTTGGCATAACGAATATATGGCTATTTTGGGCGATGCCGCGCATCCAACGCTTCCATTCATGGCGCAAGGCGCGTGTCTGGCCCTGGAAGACGCATGGGTTCTGGCTCGATCGTTCGAAAGCGCAAGCAGTATCCCGCAAGCTCTCGCGACGTACGAGGACGCAAGAGTGAAACGTGCACAAAAAGTGGTCGCGGCGGCGGCAAATAATGCGCGAAATTTCCATCTTCGCGGGCCACTACGTTTGGCTGCGCAATTGGCATTGGCAACAATTGGGCCGAGGCTCAGCCGTCGTTACGAGTGGATCTACGACTATGACGTGACCGCCTGATCGGGTCAGATATCCATTTCCACCCAGACCGGCACGTGATCCGAAGGCTTGTTGTGCCCGCGCACTTCGGCGTCAATGCGACAGTCCAGCATCAGGTCAGCGGCCTGTGGTGTCATCAGTAAATGGTCGATCCGGATGCCATCATTCTTGTTCCAAGCCCCAGCTTGGTAATCCCAGAAAGAGTAGTGACCTGGGCCTTGCGTGCATGCCCGGAACGCGTCGGTAAAGCCGAGATTTAGGACTTTGCGGAACGCTTCACGGCTCTCCAGACGAAACAGAGCATCCTCACGCCAGGCGTCCGGGCGCTTGGCATCCTCGACCTGAGGAATGATGTTGTAGTCACCTGCCATCAGCGCCGGCTCCTCGGACGCCAGCAACGCCTTTGCACGGTCATAAAGGCGCTCCATCCATGCCAGTTTGTATCCATATTTCGGACCCGGGACCGGGTTCCCGTTCGGAAGGTACAAGCCGCAGATACGCAAAGCGGTCCTGCCCACAACTGTCGCCTCGATCCATCGGGCCTGCTCGTCGTGGTCATCGCCGGGTAATCCGCGCGTGACACCCTCCAGCGGCAGCTTTGAAAGGATCGCCACGCCGTTGAAGCTTTTCTGCCCGTGAGTTTCGACGTTGTACCCACGCTCCTCGAACAATTCGCGCGGAAAATTCTCGTCGACAGACTTGATTTCCTGCAGCAGCACCACGTCTGGTTGCGCATCATCCAGCCAACGGGGCAAGGCTTCGGCTCGTGCCTTAATGCCATTGATATTGAATGTGGCGATTTTCATGCGCGATCCTCCGTAATTCTGAGGCAACCTATCGCGTAGAACCGACCCGACGGCAAGGTGCTGAGGTCGTTTGCGCGGCTCTGCCTCGCGCTCCGGGGTGAGCATCAGTTGATTTAGTAACCGGATCCTTAGCCAATTTCTTCGAGACAATTGAGTGGTTCAGGCGGAGATGCCGATGCTCGCTTAATTTTGAGTTCTCTAGCTTTAAATCCGGATATTGAGCCCTGCTTTACATTGCCGGATATATCTTGGGCGTTTGGGGGCAAAGCCCCTACTGACGCTTACATGGAAAATGAGGTGCCACACCCGCAAGACGCGGTAGCATTTGGGTTATCGATCACGAACCTCGCACCGATCAGTTCTTCGCTGAAATCGATCGTTGCATTCTCCAGAAATGGCAGCGAGATTGCATCCACAACGACTTTTTGGCCGTTCCCTTCTAATACCAGATCGTCGTCTTTTGGTGTGTCCAGAGCGATTTCGTATTGAAATCCAGAACATCCGCCGCCTTCGACTGCCACGCGCAAGGCCTGACCCTGCTCTGCCGCGCCGATTTCAGCCAGGCGGTCAAAGGCGCGATCCGTGACTCTGGGGGGCAGGTTCATAACGATCTCCGAAGGTTTTCTTCTCAAGCGACCTACAATATAGAAAGCGCAACAACAGGTCACAAGGACTAGAGCTTTGGATAGAGCGGTTTTTGCCTCGACACCCGAGCGTGCAAGAGGGCGGCGTGTACCCGAAGAGGAAAGCAGTTTCCGGTCGTGCTTTCAACGAGACCGCGACAGGATCATCCATGCCAGCGCCTTTCGACGGCTCAAGCACAAGACGCAGGTATTCGTCGAGCACGAAGGTGATAGCTATCGCACTCGTCTAACCCATTCCATCGAAGTGGCGCAGGTAGCACGGACTATTGCAGGTGCCCTGGGTTTGAACGCCGAGTTGACTGAGGCTGTCGCCTTGGCTCACGATCTGGGCCACACGCCATTCGGACACACGGGCGAGGACGCGCTGCACGCGCTGATGAAGCCATACGGAGGGTTCGACCACAATGCCCAAGCAATCCGGATCGTCACCAAGCTCGAGCGGCATTATGCCGAGTTTGATGGCCTGAACCTGACCTGGGAAACGCTTGAAGCTATTGCCAAACATAACGGTCCGGTTGTTGGCGAGTTGCCCTGGGCCTTGGCGGAATGCAATGCCGCCTTTGACCTGGAACTGCACACCCATGCCAGTGCCGAGGCGCAGGTGGCCGCCTTGTCGGACGATATCGCCTATAATAACCACGACCTGCATGACGGGTTGCGGGCAGGTTTGTTCACCGACGAGGAAATCGCGGCTTTGCCCATTGTGGGCGATTGTTATGCCGAGGTGGATCGGGCCTATCCGAAACTTGACGCCTATCGTCGTCGGCACGAGGCACTGCGGCGCGTTTTTGGCGTCATGGTCTCGGACGTGATCAAAACGTCGCTTGCACTGTTCTTGCAATCGGGCGCCAAATCCGTAGAAGAAATACGCGCCTTGGGTTACCCCGTCATCCGGTTCTCTCCCAAACTCTGGGGGCAGTTGAAAGAAATACGCGCCTTCCTTTTTTCCCGCATGTATCGCGCCCCGTCCGTCATGGAAGTGCGCGCGCAGGTTGCCAGAGTCGTAGACGAGCTGTTTCCGATCTATCTGCACGATCCCAGACAGTTGCCGCGCCATTGGCATACCGACATTGAGACAGCTCAGGATGAGACCGCGCTGGCCCGATTGGTGTCTGACTATATCGCGGGCATGACCGACCGGTTTGCGTTGCAAGACCATGCACGCCTGACCGGGGGCGAACTGAAACGGATCTGAACGCGATGCAGTAAGGCAAAGCGTTCCATTGACCTTGTCGTCTTGCGTGATAAACCGCCGGGCAAGCAAAAGGACATCACGATGAACCTGTTTTCCGACATCCGCGGCCTCGTTCTGGGCGCGCTGGTACAGATGCAATCCGAGGGCGTGCTGCCTGAAGGACTAAGCTTTGACAATGTCGCCGTGGAACCGCCGCGTGATGCGGCACACGGTGATATGGCGACCAACGCGGCGATGGTGCTGGCCAAACCAGCAAAGATGAAACCGCGCGATATCGCCGAAGCTTTGGCTGCAAAACTTGTTTCCGACGTGCGTATCACCGATGCCGAAGTTGCTGGCCCTGGTTTTTTGAACCTGCGCCTTGCGTCATCGGTCTGGCAAGGCGTTTTGTCGGCGATTCTGTCTGAAGGGACTGGTTATGGGCGCTCCGACATGGGGCAAGGCAAAAAAGTTAACGTTGAATATGTCTCGGCGAACCCGACCGGGCCTTTACACGTTGGGCATACACGCGGCGCGGTATTTGGCGACGCGCTGGCTAGCCTGCTTGACTATGCCGGCTATGAGGTGACCCGCGAGTATTATATCAACGACGGTGGTGCTCAGGTCGATGTTCTGGCGCGGTCGGCCTATGAACGTTACCGCGAGGCCAACGGGCTGAGTCCCGAGATTGCCGAAGGTCTTTATCCCGGCGATTACCTGATCCCTATCGGTGAGGCACTCAAAGACAAATATGGCGACAGCCTGATTGATCGTCCGGAATCCGAGTGGCTGGAGGATATCCGAAACTTCGCGACCGATGCGATGATGGATCTGATCCGCGCCGATTTGAAAGAACTCGGCGTCGAGATGGACGTATTCTTCTCGGAGAAATCTCTTTACGGCACCGGTCGGATCGAGGCGGCGTTGGAGTCGCTGGACAGCAAAGGGCTGATCTACGAAGGTGTACTGGAACCGCCAAAGGGAAAAAAACCCGAGGACTGGGAACCACGCGAACAGACTCTGTTCAAATCTACTGAGCATGGCGATGATGTGGACCGCCCTGTCAAGAAATCGGATGGCAGCTGGACATATTTCGCCCCGGACATCGCCTATCACTATGACAAGGTTACGCGCGGCTATGACGCTCTGATCGATGTCTTTGGCGCCGACCACGGAGGTTATGTGAAGCGGATGAAGGCTGCAGTGTCGGCCCTGTCCGATGGCAAGGTGTCGCTTGATATCAAGTTGACCCAACTGGTGAAGCTTTGGAAGAATGGCGAGCCATTCAAAATGTCAAAGCGGGCTGGGAATTTTGTCACGTTGCGCGACGTTGTAGATCAAGTTGGCCCGGATGTGACCCGTTTCGTGATGCTGACACGTAAGAATGATGCTCCCCTGGATTTCGATTTCGACAAGGTGCTGGAACAAAGCCGCGAGAACCCAGTGTTTTATGTTCAGTACGCTCATGCTCGTATCATGAGCGTACTGCGCCGCGCCGAAGAGGCCGGTATCCAGGCTGACATTCCGACACTTGTCGCTGCCGATTTGACCCGGGTCGATCACGAGGCTGAGCTCGCAGTGGCCAGAAAGATGGCCGAATGGCCACGTCTGGTGGAAATTTCCGCGCGAACGAATGAACCGCATCGGATTGCATTCTATCTCTATGAACTCGCAGGAGATTTTCATGCACTCTGGAATCGGGGCAACGAAGAAACTTCGCTGCGTTTCCTTCAGGATGGCGATGTGGCCACAAGCCAGTCGAAAATAGCCTTGGCGCGTGCCGTTGCGGTTGTGATTTCGGCTGGCTTGGGTATTCTTGGGGTCAAGCCGGCGCAGGAGATGCGATAATCAATATCGCCCGAACCGCCGGCCCGAGGAGCAAGGCAAGAAATGACCCGCGCGTCCGAGCCGGATGCATGCGGGCAGTGAGGCGGATATGGCGAGTTACTATCAGTCGGGGCTGTCAGGCCCCGCGAACGAGTATCATACGGATCAGATGCATTCTCCGGGTGATGAGGAATATCTGGATTATCAGGACATTTCCGATTTCTCGGACGCTCTCCCGCCGTCGGGCGGTTTTGGCCGGATGGTCAGTGTTCTTGGTGCCGTTGCCTCGCTGGCGCTGGTCGCAGGTATCGGCATCTGGGGTTACAAACTGGTGATGCGTGATGTCAGCGGCGTTCCGGTCGTGCGTGCGATTGAGGGGCCAATGCGAATCCAGCCCGAAAGTCCGGGCGGCACTCCGGCGGATCATCAGGGATTGGCGGTCAACACAGTTGCGGCGCAGGGATCCGCGGCGCCTCCTGCCGATCGTCTCATCCTGGCGCCAAAACCAGTTTCGCTCGCCGATGAAGACGCGCCGATGGGCTTGCTGAAGCCCACGCCCGCCGTACTGGTGGTCGAAGAAGAAATCTCTGATCAGGAAGCCGCTGACCTGCGGCAGGACACTGTCGATTCTTTGGTTGCAGAGTTGTCGGGCACCAACGAAGACCCGGTGGAAGCACTGGAACAGGACGAGTTGCAACTCGCCGCTCTCGAACTGCCCGATGAGGAACCGGCCATCGATCCTGCCGATCTGATCGCGAGCCAGCCCGACAACGCTCTGCTTAGTGAGCCAGGCGTGCGCAAATCTCTTCGACCGATCCGTCGGCCTGCGCGGGCCACGCCAAGCGGGACCGAGCTGAGCAGCGATACCCAGGCCGCCATCAACGCGGCGGTCAAAGCCGCCGCAGGTCTGGATGTTGATCCCGATACCTTGGCGGTTGGAACACGACTTGCACAGCTTGGCGCTTATGAAAGCGCCGAAGTTGCTCAGGTTGAATGGGACCGGCTTTTTGGTCGTTTCGGCGACTATATGGATGGAAAGCAAAGGGTTATTCAAAAAACCTCGAGCGGCGGGCGGACATTCTATCGTCTTCGCGCAATGGGGTTTGAGGATCTGAGTGATTCACGTCAGTTCTGTGCGGCATTGGTGGCACAGGGGGCTGATTGTATCCCGGTTTCCGTGCGGTGAGATTCGGGGCCACGATTACCGATGCCGAAGGTCTTCGCCTGACGGTTGAGGAAAAAGAGCGGTTTCGCAAACTGAACCCGTTCGGGTTCATTTTGTTTGCCCGCAATATTGATACTGCAGACCAAGTCCGTGCCTTGTGCAGTGATTTCCGCGACGCAGTGGGGCGTGATTGCCCGATCACCATCGATCAGGAAGGTGGTCGGGTGCAGCGATTGCATGCGCCTCTTGCGCGGGAGTGGTTGCCGCCACTGGATCATGCGGATCGGGCAGGAGATAACGCGGAACGCGCGATGTACCTGCGGTACCGTCTGATCGCCCACGAGTTGATGGGCTTGGGTATCGACAGCAACTGCGCGCCAATGGTCGATGTGGCACAGCCTGAAACACACTCTTTTCTGCTCAATCGTTGCTATGGCCGCGATGCCGATACCGTATCGAGATTGGGTCGCGCAGTGGCGCAGGGCCATCTTGATGGTGGCGTGTTGCCTGTGGTCAAACACATCCCTGGACATGGCCGGGCGACCTTGGACAGCCATTTCGACCTACCCCATGTAGGCCGGACATTGGAAGAGCTTGAACAAACCGATTTCGCGTCCTTCCGCGCGCTAAACGATCTACCGATGGGGATGACTGCACATCTGGTCTATGACCGTATCGACAACGAGCCGGCGACCATTTCGCCACGTATGATGGAGGTTATTCGCCAAAAGATCGGTTTCGGTGGGTTGATCATGACCGACGATATCTCGATGAAGGCTCTCAATGGCTCGTTGGGCAATTTGTCCCGGCGTGCGATCCTTGCCGGATGTGATGTGGTTTTGCACTGCAATGGAACCCTCGCGGAACGTACAGCGGTGATGGAAGCCGCCGGAGAGATGACGGAGGCCGCACAAAAACGTGCCGAACAGGCGCTAGCGATGCGCAAGTCACCGCAGGAACTTGACATCGACGCCGCCGAGGCGGAACTATCTCGCCTCATGGGCGGGCAGGTGTATGTCGGATAACCTTTTTACCGAAGATACGATCTCGGTCACGGATCGCCTGGCGGCCGAGGCGTTGATCGTTGATGTCGACGGCTTCGAAGGCCCACTCGACGTGCTGCTGACTTTGTCGCGAACGCAAAAGGTAGATCTGCGCAAGATTTCGGTTCTGGCGTTGGCGCATCAATATCTGGCCTTCGTGGAGCGTGCCCGCGCACTGCGAATTGAATTGGCCGCAGATTATCTCGTGATGGCGGCATGGCTAGCCTTTCTGAAGTCACGGCTACTACTGCCCCCGGATCCTAATGAAGAAGGCCCGTCGGGCGAGGAACTGGCCGCCCATCTCGCGTTCCAGCTTGAACGTTTGCAAGCGATGCGCGATGTGGCTGCGCGGCTGATGGCCCGGGACCAGTTGGGACGAGACTTTTTCAGGCGCGGCCAGGGTGAAGATGTCACACGTATCCGCACGGTCAGTTATTCGGCGACGCTGCTTGATCTGATGCAGGGCTATGCTCGCATTCGCACCCGTGATGAGTTCCGCCCATTTGTCATGGATCGCGACGCGGTGTTCACGATGGAACAAGCGTTGGAGCGTATGCGTCCGCTGATCGGTTTTGCCGGCACATGGACGGACATGGCCAGCTATTTACCAAACGGTTGGAACGCCGACCCGATGCGTCGCCGATCGGCAACGGCGGCAACCTTTGCCGCCTCTCTGGAACTGGTTAAGGAAGGGCATATGGAAATCCGCCAAAGTGATACCTTCGCCCCAATCCAATTGCGCAAGAGGACAGAGCGACGTGACTGACGCGACCCAGAATGACACTTCCGGGAACCTGTTCGATGCCCCTCCTTTGGCTGAACAGGAACGTATGGCCGAAGCGGTGCTTTTTGCCAGCGCCGAACCAGTCAGTATTGCCGATCTCGAAGCCCGGATGCCGCATGGCAGTAATGCCAGCCAGGCCCTGGAGTTACTGAAAAAGCGTTACGAAGGACGGGGTGTACGCGTGGTTCAGGTGGGTGAGGCCTGGGCTATTCGAACTGCCCCCGATCTGGGCTTTCTGATGCAGAAGGAAACGGTTGAGACACGCAAGCTTAGCCGCGCGGCGATCGAGATGCTGGCGATCATCGCCTATCACCAACCCTGTACCCGCGCCGAAATCGAGGAAATTCGCGGTGTCTCTGTCTCGCGCGGAACAATCGACCAGTTGCTGGAAATGGAATGGATCAGGTTGGGCCGGCGGCGTATGACGCCGGGTCGTCCCGTGACATTTGTGGTGACCCCCCAGTTTCTGGACCATTTCGGCCTTGAAAGCGCCCGCGATCTTCCGGGCCTGAAAGAACTGCGCGCCGCTGGATTGTTGGAAAATCGTCCACCACCCGGAGCGATGCCCATAGGCGAAGGGCGGGACGAAGCAGAAGGTGAGGACGGGCAGTCCGAACTCTTCGAAGAGGAATGACATGAACCTGAACAGGTTGATTGACCGGATTGTACGAGAGGCTATACGCCACTTGCTAAAGCGTGGCGTCGACACTGGGGTCGATTTCGCCGCGACCCGCAGATTGGATGACCAAGCCACCTCGGCTGAAAAGACGCAGCCGAGACAAAAGCTCTCGCGAGATCAAAAAAAAAATTTCGACAGGCACAACGCATTTCGCGCCAGATGCGGAAGTTTATACGTTTTTAAGTCAACGTAGTAGGTTACAACGGCGTCTTAAAGTGCTTTGACAGCTTTAGGCCTTGACCCTGATAGTTCGACGCGATGCCCGCGCCATACAACTGGGTCGGCAACTCGGCCATTTGTTCATAAACCAGGCGACCTACAACCTGACCGTGCTCCAACACAAAGGGCGCTTCGTGGCATCTCACCTCCAGCACCCCGCGTGATCCCGCACCGCCAGCGGCCGCATGTCCAAAACCGGGGTCGAAGAAACCCGCATAGTGCACCCGGAACTCGCCGACCATGGCGAGATAGGGAGCCATTTCAGCGGCATACATCGGGGGAATGTGAACCGCCTCGCGGCTGACGAGAATATAGAACGCGCCGGGATCAAGAATGATGCGCCCATCCTTGCTGCGCACTTCTTCCCAGTATTCCAACGGCTCATAGGCACCGATTCGATCTAAATCGATAACCCCGGTATGCGGTTTGGCGCGATAGCCCACCAAATCAGTGTTGGGTAGACGCAGGTCAACGGAAAACCCAAGTCCGTCCTGAATAACCGCAGGGCCATCCACCAGCGGAGTTTTGGCGTGCACCGTCCTTAGATCGGCATCAGACAAGATCGCCTGACCCTGACGGAACCGGATCTGGTTGAGCCGCATCCCGGGACGTACCAGAACCGAGAAAGATCGGGGGCAGATTTCAGCATAGAGCGGTCCGACATAACCCGATGCAATCCGGTCAAACTCGGTGCCGCTGTCGGTGATGGTTCGTGTCAGCAGATCAAGTCGCCCGGTAGAACTCTTGGCATTTGCAACCGCATTCATGTCCGGGGGCAGGGCGAGCGATTCCATCAGCGGCACCAGATAGACGCAGCCCTTTTCCAAAACCGCGCCTTCGCTGATGTCGATGCGGTGCATCTCGAATTCTTCCAGCCGGTCTTGGACCGTGTTGCCTTCGCCCGCCAGAAACGAGGCGCGGACACGGTAAGCAACTATTCCCAAACGTAGATCAAGACTTGCTGGCTGCACTTGCGCCGCCAGGATCGGGTGTGTTGCGGCAATCTGGCCGCGTTCGATCATCTGCTCGATTTTCTGGTTCGGGCATACGCCTGTCATGCCGATCCCCCTGTGGGCCAGATGTTCTGGCCTGCGGATATGGTACGTCGGTGTGATTTGGTCGGGCTAGCAGGACTCGAACCTGCGACCTTCCGTCCCCCAGACGGACGCGCTACCAGGCTGCGCCATAGCCCGACGTTGGGGTGTTCATAATGGTTTTCCCGGCAGGAGCAAGAGAAAAACATTGCCTTTTTCTTATCCCGCTGCCTGATTGTCGACCTTATCCAGCCATGCCCTCAGATCACGCGCGAGTGGAGCAATCAGGACCAGTTTTTTCTTGTCAAACCGATCGATCGACCAAAGTTTTGCCAGAACTCCTGATTCCGTGCCATCAGATTCGATCTCGCTATGAACCGCAACTTTTGGGGTATCGTCCTCAGTCTTGAATTCACCTGCAAGCCCGGTCGACGCATTGCTCCCGAGGGGAGGCCGTGGTGCGGGAGGGTCCCCAAGGTCCATGTCCATTTGCGTGGCCGTCGGACGGGTGTCCGCATGTTCCATGAAGGGTATTACGTTGCCCTTGGCCGAGGCCTGTTGAACCGCCGGTTCATCCAGGCTTTGCGACAATCGTGCGACATGGGCGACTCCTTCTTCACGCAAAATGCGCTGAACCCCTTTGATTGTCAGGCCGTCATCGTGCAGCAGCCGTTTTATCCCACCGAGCAACTGCATATCATTGGGGCGGTAATAGCGTCGTCCCCCAGCCCGCTTGACTGGCTTGACCTGGGAAAAGCGACTTTCCCAAAAGCGCAGGACGTGGGCTTGTACCCCCAACCAATCCGCAACTTCGCTTATGGTGCGAAATGCGTCGGGAGATTTGCTCATGTCCTCTCTATCCCGAAGTTATTTGCGGTTTCCGGCGGCGACGCGGTCTTTCATCAGGTGCGAGGGACGGAATGTCAGCACGCGTCGTGGCTGGATCGGAACTTCTTCTCCGGTTTTGGGGTTACGGCCAATGCGAGCGGTCTTGTCGCGAACGCTGAAAGTACCGAAAGACGAAATCTTGACCTGTTCGCCCCGCACCAATGCGTCAGACATATGGTCCAGTACGCTTTCGACCAACTGTGCACTTTCGTTGCGCGACAGTCCGACTTCGCGAAAGACAGCCTCGCTCAGATCCATCCGAGTCAGTGTTTTGTCACTCATGCCATTTCCCCTGTTGTTGGCAAAGCATAGGGGGAGGGTAAATTCGCTGTCAATATCAATGAATTGCGGGCGGCTGTGTAAGCGCTATCGCGCCTGTTACCATCTCAGGACGACGGCGCCCCAGGCAAGGCCTCCCCCAATTGCTTCGGTTACGATCAAATCACCCGGTTTGATTTGTCCGCGCTGCTTACCAACGGATAGGGCCAGAGGGATGGATGCTGCCGACGTATTTCCGTGATCCTGCACCGTGACGACAACCCGTTCCATTGGAAGGCCCATTTTCTTTGCGGTGCCCTGAATGATGCGAATATTGGCCTGATGCGGCACGATCCAGTCTACATCCGCGCTGCTCAAGCCAGCTTTGCCCAATGCGGTTTCTGCGGTTTTGGCCAGCTTGTCCACCGCGTGGCGAAACACCTGGTTGCCTTGCATGCGTAGATAGCCGGTGTTTTGTGTTGCAACTCCGCCGTCGACATAAAGCAGATCCTTGTACCGTCCGTCCGAGTTGAGATCCGTCGACAAGATGCCCCGGTCTTTTGCTGTTCCTTCACCTTCTTGTGACTCGAGAATCACAGCCCCGGCGCCGTCACCAAACAGAACGCAAGTCGAACGATCGGTCCAATCCATGATTCGCGAAAACGTTTCGGCTCCGATGACCATCACGCGTTTGGCTTGCCCCGACAGGATCAGCGCGTTCGCATTGCTGAGCGCATAGACAAAACCTGCGCAGACGGCTTGGACATCAAAGGCAAATCCCCTGGTCATACCCAGACGGGCCTGCACCATGGTCGCTGCGGATGGAAAGGTCAGGTCGGCGGTCGACGTGGCGAGTACTATGGCATCGATATCTTCAGCGGTCAGTCCCGCATCCTTCAATGCGGCCTCGGCTGCGCAAGTCGCCAGATCCGACGTGGTTTCGCCTTCGGCGGCAAAATGACGGCGCTCGATCCCCGAGCGGGTGCGAATCCACTCGTCCGACGTGTCCAGTGTCACTTCGAATTCCGAATTTGGGACCACGCGTTCCGGCAAATAATGCCCGACACCTACTACTACTGCTCGGCTTGCCATGCCCGGTTACCGCCTTTTGTTATTGTCCAGCCTGCGATGCTGCCTGACCGTCATCTTGGGCAAGCGCCGAGGTTGTTGCAACCCGAGCCGCCAGTTTTTCCGAGAATCCGGACTTTGCCAGCGTGAACGCAAGTTTAACCGCTGCGGAAACGCCCGTCGCATCCGCACCGCCATGAGATTTTACGACTGTTCCGTTCAGACCCAGGAACACGCCGCCGTTGACGCGGCGCGGGTCGATTCTTTTCTTCAACCGCTGCAGCGACGTGATCGCCAGAACTGACGCCAGACGGGACAGCGGAGAGTATTTGAACGCTTCTTTCAAGAGATCGCCGATCAGACTGGCCGTTCCTTCGCCGGTCTTGATCGCCACGTTGCCGGTAAAGCCGTCAGTGACGATCACATCGGCCCGTTTGCCGGTGATATCGCTGCCTTCGACAAAACCGGCGAATTCAAAATTTGCCTGCTCGGCAAACTCTGCGATCAGGCCATGCGCTTCTTTTAACTCGGCGCGGCCCTTGTGCTCTTCGGTGCCGACGTTCAGCAGTCCGATCCGGGGGCGTGACAGGCGCATGCCGTTGCGGGCGTAAGAGGCGCCCATGAGCGCGAATTGCAACAGATCCTTGGCGTCCGCCCTAACATCCGCGCCCACGTCGAGCATGACGTTGAACCCCTGCGGGTTTCGCGACGGAAACAGAATCGCGATGGCAGGCCTGTTCACACCGGGCAGTTTGCGCAGCCGCATCATGGACAGGGCCATGAGCGCACCGGTATTGCCGCAGGACACGGCGCCATGTGCTTCGCCCTCGCGAACCGAGTCGAGCGCTGACCACATCGAGGTTTGCTTGCCGTTGCGCACAACCTGGCTTGGCTTGTCCTCCATCGTGACGACATCGGTACAATCACGAAAAACGACGCGTCCCTCGAGGACACGCCGTTTGGCAACCAGTTTGCGCAGCTGCTCTTCCGGGCCGTGCAGGATGAATCCGATTTCCGGATTCTTCTTGGCCGAAATCGAGATGCCCGCCACAACGACCGAAGGACCCGCGTCCCCGCCCATGGCGTCAACCGAGATTATGATCTGTCCGTTCCTGAAACCGGTCTGATCTGGCTGAGCCGTCATGTGGTGGCCTGCACTCGAACGGGCTTAGGCCGCGTCTTCGTCCAGGTCGATTTCGTCGGCCTGAGCGACGACTTCGCGGTCGTCATAGTGACCGCAGGACGCGCACACATGGTGCGGGCGCTTCAGCTCGCCACAGTTCGGACACTCGTTCGGGTTGGCAGCAACCAGAGCGTCGTGCGCGCGGCGGTTGTTGCGGCGCGACTTGGAAACTTTGTTCTGTTGGACAGCCATTGTCTCAACCTTTGTCTGACTGGGGCCTGCGGATCTGCCGCCGGCCGGGTTACATTCTTCGTTTTCTCGTGGCGTGACGCGCGTTTAGGGCACTGCCCTCACGATGTCCAACCCAAAATCCGATGAGCGCGCGAAAATACCGCGATTCTCGTCATGTTCAAGTGGTTTTTCTGAGCGCCTGCTATGACAGGTCTCGGGCCTCATGTCACTTGTCTTTTTTTAGCGTCTTGCGCAATTCGGCCAAACCCGCAAACGGCTTTACGTCCTCGTCTGTCATGGCTTGTTTTCCCGGTTCCGTATATACTGCTTCACCCAGATCGGCACCGTCCTTTCGAGGATATTGTGGCAAGGCCAAAGACAGCGCTTCGATCATCACAGTGTCGAGATCGATGAATGCTTCCAGTGCCTCGGTCTCGTCATCTTCGGGCATTTCGGCCTCGGCTTCGTCTGGTTCCTGCCAATCGGCCAGAAACACGCGGCGCACATCGGAATCGATGCGGGTGGTGACAGGTTCCAGAGAGATCACGCAAGGCTGGACCACGGTTGCGCCCAGCTTTGCCGAAAGAACCCAATCGCGTTTTCCTCTTGACCGAAGCTCTCCTGTAAAGCTCAGTTTACGCAAGCCCAACAGGTCCATTTCATCTCTGATGCGTTCCAGTTCAGATGCGTCGGGACGCAGGTGGAACTCCGTTGGCGTGTTTTGGGCAAGGTCGGCGACCCGAAGGGGTGTCTGGTCTCTCATCCGGGATCTTTCGTGTGTTGAACCGGCGCGTTGGTTTCTGTAATCGGATAGAAGCCGCGTGGCGCCAAGGCAAGAGGTTCTGGATGGTAAAGTTTAATGATCTGCTGACACCGGCAATCCGGGTGATCGCATTCGGGACCTGTCTGGCTGTCGCCACGGCCTGTACGCCGATATACAAGAAGCACGGTTATGCTCCGAGCCAGGCCGAACTGGCTGAACTGAAAGTTGGGGTTGATACCCGCGATAGCGTGATCGAAGCGGTCGGCGCACCGGGGGCATCCGGGGTGTTGAAGGATTCTGGGTATTATTATGTCGTGTCCCGGTTCCGTCATTATGGCCCGAAACAGCCCGAGGTTGTGTCGCGGGAGCTGGTAGCCATCACCTTTGACCAGCGTGGCGTGCTACGCAATATCGAGCGCTATACGCTGGAAGATGGGATCGTCGTGCCGCTCGAGCGTCGAGTGACCAGTTCCAGCGTGGAGGACAAGACCTTCCTGCGTCAGTTGTTGGGCAGCATCGGAAGCTTCAACCCGGCAAACGCGTTGAACTGATAATGGCCTATTGTTATGCCGATTTGCCCTTGTCGCCGCTTGCGTGACGCAGCGAATGTGCTTACGTGATCCGGGCGGCGCTGCGAGGAAGTCAACCTTGGCAGAAACGGTTTTGGTGGACAAAGGACGTTATAGGGCGCGATGTGCCTCTTCGGCTGGGGATGTCGCTGACGCACAGGCATTGCGTAGTCTTGCGTTCAAAGCAAAAGTGCTGGATCAGGACGAATTCGATCAACGCTGTACACATGTCCTGATTGAGGACATGCGCGCGAACGGGCGTATCGTGTGTTGCTTCAGGATGCTGACGCTTGACTGCGGACGTGACATTCATCGCAGTTATTCCGCACAATATTATGACCTTTCGGGGTTGTACGATTTCACCGGACGTATGGTTGAAATGGGACGGTTCTGTGTACACCCCGATTGGAATGACCCTGATATTCTGCGGGTCGCATGGGGGGCGATGGCGGTTTTCGTGGACCGGTACAATGTGGAAATGCTGTTTGGGTGCTCTTCGTTTGCTGGCACTGAAACCAGGCAATACCTGGATGCGTTTGCCATGTTGAAGGACAGACACCTCGGCCCGAAACGCTGGCTACCGCGCGTCAAGTCGCCGGATGTATTCCGGTTTGCCGCGCGGCTGAGGAGGCGGCCGGATGTGAAGCAGGCGATGTTGAGGATGCCGCCAATGCTCAGGACATATCTGGCGATGGGCGGTTGGGTTGGCGATCACGCGGTTGTGGATCGGTACATGAACACGCTGCATGTCTTTACCGGGCTTGAAATCGGCGCGATCCCTGCGTCGCGCAAGCGCTTGTTGCGTTCAGTCGCCGGGTATTTGGAACAGGAAGAAGCACAGGCCGTTGACGCGGTGAGCGCTCCGGTTTAGCTGGCGGGAATGGCGAGAATTCCTTTGTTGCAGATGTCCGGCATTTCCCTGACTTTTGGGGGTGATCCGGTTTTTTCCGATCTCGATCTGGTAATCCAGCCGGGCGACAGGGTCGCTTTGGTGGGGAGAAACGGATCGGGCAAGTCGACCCTGATGAAAGTGATGGCCGGACTGGTGGAGCCGGATTCAGGCGATATCGTTATTCCTCCATGTAAATCAGTTGGTTACATGGAGCAGGATCCGGATATGTCGGGTTTTGCGACGCTGGGGGATTATGCATCGAGCGGGTTGGAGCCCGGCGAGTTGTACAAGGTGGAGCGCGCTGGGGAAGGGTTGAAATTCGATCCCGCCCGTGCGGTAAACACCGCCTCGGGCGGTGAGCGGCGACGGGCCGCGCTGGCCAAGCTGATGGCCGAAGCCCCCGATCTGATGCTGTTGGATGAGCCGACGAACCATCTGGATATCGAGGCGATCCGATGGCTGGAAAATGAGTTGAAGGCCACTCGTGCGGCCTATGTCCTGATCTCGCACGACCGCGCATTCTTGCGTGAGCTGACGCGCGCAACCCTTTGGATAGACAGAGGAATGGTTCGCAGGCAAGAGAGGGGTTTCGAGGCTTTTGAGGTCTGGCGCGATCAAGTTTGGGAGGAAGAGGACACCGCGCGCCACAAGCTGGATCGGCTGATCAAATCCGAGGCCCGCTGGGCAGTCGAAGGCATCAGTGCGCGGCGCAAGCGAAATCAGGGACGGGTGCGGGCGCTGCAGGCGCTGAGAGCCGAACGTGCAGCGCAGATCAAGCGGCAGGGATCTGCGGCTATGTCTTTGGAATCAGGTCCGAAATCCGGTCGCAAGGTGATTGACGCCAAGGGCGTGAGCAAAAGCTTCGACGGCAAGCAGATCGTCCGCAACTTTGATTTGCTGGTCCAGCGTGGTGACCGGGTCGCGTTTGTCGGACCGAATGGTGTTGGAAAAACAACTGTTCTCAATATGTTGCTGGGGACAGTTGAACCGGACGACGGAACGGTAGCAACAGGCACCAATCTGGAAGTGGCGGTATTCGATCAGACCCGGGCGCAACTTGATCCCGAGATGAGCCTTTGGGACAGTTTGACAGGCGATCCGGAGATGCGTGTTTCGGGCAAGGCAGACCAGGTCATGGTGCGCGGCATTCCCAAGCATGTCGTTGGTTATCTTAAAGAATTTCTGTTTGACGAACGACAGGCAAGGGCGGCTGTCAAGTCGTTGTCGGGTGGGGAAAAAGCGCGGTTGCTGCTGGCGAAACTGATGGCGAAGCCGTCGAATTTGCTGGTGCTGGACGAGCCGACGAACGATCTGGATGTGGAAACGCTGGATCTGTTGCAGGAGTTGTTGGACGACTATGACGGCACCGTCCTTCTGGTCAGCCACGACCGGGATTTTCTGGATCGGGTGGCCACCACCACGATCGCGATGGAGGGCAACGGGCGTGCCGTCGTCTATGCCGGAGGTTGGTCGGATTATATCGCGCAGCGCAGTGATGAAACTGTAAAAAAGGAAGAAAAAACAAAGTCATCAACGCCAAAGATAAAGGTGGAAGTCAAGCCGAAAGAGGGCCTGACATTCTCGGAAAAACACCGGCTTGAAAAGCTGCCAAAGGAGATCGAACGGCTGGAAGCCGAGATCGGAAAGTTGCAGGAGTTCATGTCGGATCCGGAATTGTACACCCGTGAGCCGGTCAAGTTTCAGAAGGCCACCGAGGCGCTGGTCGAGCGGCAGGCAAAGCTGGCCGCAGCCGAGGAGGAATGGCTGATGCTGGAAGAGAAGGCCGAGGCCGGTTGAGCCGGATTGTGCGAATTGTACCGGGTTTCAGACCCCGGTTGTCCAAAATGTACATATGAAAACCGGCCCGGAGCATAGCTCCGGGCCGTTTCGTCAGAACCGTTCAGCGCATCCGCAACGCGCCGTCGAGGCGAATGACCTCGCCATTGAGATAGCCCATCTCGACGATGAAGCCGGCCATGCGGCCAAACTCTTCGGGGCGGCCCAGACGCGGCGGGCAGGTGACCTCGGCGGCAAGCTGATCCTGCGCCTCTTGCGGCAGGCCCAGCAGCATCGGGGTCAGAAAGATGCCGGGCGCGATGGCCATGACGCGGATGCTGTCACGGGCAAGGTCGCGGGCCATCGGCAGGGTCATGCCGACGATGCCGCCCTTGGAGGCGGAGTAGGAGACCTGGCCTTTCTGTCCGTCAAAGGCGGCGATGGAGGCGGTATTGATGATCACACCGCGCTCGCCGTTTTCATCCGGTTCATTCTTTGCCATTTCGGCGGCGGCGAGGCGGGCGACGTTGAAGCTGCCGATCAGGTTGATATCGATCGTCATGTCGAAGGTCTTGAGCGGCAGCGGGCCGTCCTTGCCCAGCGTCTTGCCGACGGTGCCGATCCCGGCGCAGTTCACGGCGGCGGTGATCCGCCCCATCTTGTCGACGGCATGGGCGATGGCGGCGGCGACCGACGTTTCACTGGCTACATCGGTTTCGGCGAAATGCCCGCCGATCTCGGCGGCGACATTTTGACCGCGCTCGACATCGCGGTCAAAGATGGTGACCTGCGCGCCGTTTGTGGCGAAATAGCGGGCGGTGGCCTCGCCAAGGCCCGAGGCCCCTCCGGTGACGATGACGGCGGTGGTGCTGAGCTGCATTTCTGGTTCCTCTCCCCGGATATGAACAGGTGTTCAAATAATGCAATCCTGTGTATCTGTCCACCTCTCATGCGGCCAGGCGTGTTGGAGTATCCGGGTCGCAGGGGGCAAGGCGGTTGAGTGTTCATTCAGCAGATCGCGGCGAAGGGGTGTATTTGGCCAATTTTCGCAACCGGTGCATAATGCCCGCCGTTTGGGATCGGAAACCAGTTCGAGGGGGGATACTCGATGGATGCATTATGGCATACGCCGCAGATCAGGATTGACGAGAAATGCCGGACTGCCTGGGTTCAGGTTGGGGATGGTTTGTTGAGGCAGCATGACAAGTTCAAAAAGGAAAACGACAGGCTGATCAAACTGGTCGAGGACATGCGCAAGGCTGAACAGGCCTATTTGCAGGCCGAAGCGAAAATGCGGAATCAGCTGCAACTGGTCATGAAGACGGCAGAAAAGAGCGCGCGCGTGGCGGCGCAGCTGCGGTCCAAGGACCTGAAGAACTGCAAGGTGGCAAAATCGAACTCGTTGATCGAGCGTTACATGGAAAAGAGCGTTGCAGGATTTGAAAAGCAGTTGAGCGACTGGATCAAGGCGCACAAGAAAGTGCTGGGCATGCCGAATGCCAAGCAGCGCCTGCCAATGCGGTGATTTTGCACCGACCCCGGCCTAGACAGGGTTGGCCGCAGCAATTCGTGGGCGCAGGCCACGCGCCGGGCCGGCGGTTGAAGGAAAGCTCGCTCCATGAATAACCCGCGGTTTGATTAGTGACAGCGGGTCAGCGACTGCCTGATCCAGCTTTGCGATTTCTTTCCGGGCATCGAAAGAACGCCAATTTGAAACCGGGTTGGGTATTGTCGGGGAACTGTTGGTCGAATCACGGGGGAATTCATGCTCAGACTTGTTATCACTTTGGGTGTTTTGACTGCTTTGAGCAGTCCTGTGATGGCCGATGGGTTTCTGGACAAGGTCAAGAAGGGGGCAGAGAATACAGCGGATGCCGTGGGGCGCGGGGCCAAAAAGGCCGGAAAAGCGCTGGAAAAGGGAGCGGAGGCCGTCGGTGACACGGTCGACTCGACCGCCGAACTGGTCACGAACGAAGCCACGCCGGAGGAGACGCGCGCGAAGCTCGACGCGATGGCGGACGACATTCTGGCAAGGCTCCTGACCGAGAATGCAGATGCGGCCCAGTTGTTCGAGATCAGCGAGGGATATGCGGCGTTCGACACGCGCAAAGTGACCGTGTTCCCGGTATCTGCCGGTTACGGGCGCGGCGTTGCGGTGTCCAGGCTTGATGCCCGGCGGACGTATATGAACATGGGAACCGGCGGTGTTGGTGCTTCGTTGGGGATCGGTGGTTTCAAGACCCAGTTCGTCATCCTGTTCGAAACGCAGGCGGATTTCGACAAGTTCGTGACCGAGGGATACGACGCGACAGCGGAAACCGGGGCGATGTTCGGCGACGACACCACTCAGGAAGCGGCCAGATTCGTCGATGGCCGGACGTTTTTCGTGCTCAGCAAGAAGGGGTGGCGCGTCGCGGCGAGCGCGTCCGGCACGAAATACTGGAAATCGCCGGAACTGAACTAGCGGTCAGGCCGAGCAGCTGGCCCCGCCCAGAACGCAGAACTTGGCGCAATGGGGATGGTTCAGATGTACGTCCGCCTCGGCGTCTTCCAGCGTGGAGCCCAATTCGAATTCCGGCGAATAAGGCAGAAGGGTGCAGGCCAGAACAGCCGGTTTCGACGCCCCTTTGCGTTTGACCACCATGCGTGAGGTTGCGCACATCACGTCGGTTGGCGCCTTGTTCAGAATGCCCCAGCAGGCTGTTGTGATTTCGGGCACTTCGACGGTTTCATCCATTTCGGGAAACAGCACGGTCTGGCCGGGGTCGTTGGCGTCGATGTCGATACCGTGTTCCTTGAAGAAAGAAGCATAGCCCTGGCGGCTTTCGGCGTCTGTCTCGCCCCAGACGGTGCGGCCCGCGATGGTCATCCGAATCCCGTTGTCACGCAGCCATTTCATGCCTTCGAGTGTTCTGTCAAAACTGCCTGCGCCGCGTTCGGTGTCGTGCAGTTCCGGTCGGGGGTGATCAAGCGAGATGCGCAATGTCAGGCGGTCTCCGAAATCCTGTTTGAGGCCGATCAGCCCGTCGCGCATTTTCGGGCGCATCATCGGCTGCATGGCGTTTGTCAGAATCAAGACCTCGAATCCCCGCTCCAGCGAAGCGCGGGCCATGTCGATGATTTGCGGATTCATGAATGGTTCGCCGCCGGTGAAGCCGATTTCGCGGATCGGCCAGTTGCGGGCTGCAATCTGGTCGAGGTACTCGCGCACTTCTGCGGCGGTGATATAGACCAGCGCGTCGTTGGTGGGGCTGCTGTCGATGTAACAATTGGCGCATTCGATGTTGCACAGGGTTCCGGTATTGAACCACAGGGTCCGGGGGTCGCTCAGGCGGACGGACGCGCGGGTTTGTCCGTCGGCTGTCACGTATCTGTCCTGGAACTTGCCCAGGTTTGCTTTGTGCAACACGTTGTCTTTCATACCCACATCCGGCTGTTGAACTTGTCGGTTCGTTCTAGCCTGACGCGGGAAGAAAGTTAAAGTAGGCCATCAGGTGCTGACAGAGTTTTGATTTGAAGAGAGCAGGATTATGATTGCGCTAACATTGGACAGGCAACCAGATCGACGTTAAGGACAAGTTATGGTTTCACGCGTTATTCCGGTTGATCCGTTCGACCTCGTAATTTTTGGCGGTACGGGCGATCTTGCCCGGCGCAAGATCCTTCCGGCGCTGTTTCGGCGCTTTTGTGCGGGGCAATGGCCGCATGATGTGCTGCTTTTGGGGGCTGCGCGCAGCGATCTTGACGATGAAGGCTATCGCGAACTCGTCGGCGGATTCCTGAAAGACCACGCCGGGGAGCGGGCGAAAGACGGGCAGGCCCTGCAGGCATTCCTGGCACGTGTCGGATATGTGCGAATCGAGGCGCAGGGATCGGAAGGATGGAGGGAGCTTGCCCAGCGCCTGTCGCCGGACAGGGTTCGGGCCTTTTATTTCTCGGTCGGGCCGCGCCTGTTCGGCGCGCTGGCCGAGCGGATCGAAGCGCATGGCATGGTCACCGACCAAACGCGGATCGTGGTCGAGAAGCCGTTCGGCCATGACCTTGCCAGTGCCCGGGATTTGAACAGGACATTGGCGGGTCATTTCCAGGAACGGCAGATTTACCGGATCGACCATTATCTGGGGAAGGAAACGGTTCAGAACCTGATGGCGGTGCGGTTCGGCAACATGCTGTTCGAGCCGCTGTGGAACAGCCAATACGTGGATCACATTCAGATCACCGTTGCTGAAACGGTCGGTGTGGACGGGCGCGAAGAGTATTACGACCGCGCCGGCGCGATGCGGGACATGATGCAGAACCACCTGATGCAGCTTTTGTGCCTGATCGCGATGGAGCCGCCCGCCAAGTTCGATCCTGACGCGGTTCGGGACGAAAAGCTCAAGGTGATCCGCGCGCTTGATCCGGTCTTGCCGCATCACATAGTGCGAGGGCAGTTTGCGACCGCACAAGGGCTGACCGGATATCGGGATGTGGTGGGAAATCCGCGTTCCAGCACGGAAAGTTATGTCGCGCTGCGCACGCATATCAGCAACTGGCGATGGGCGGGAACGCCATTTTATCTGCGCACGGGCAAACGGTTGGTGGCCCGGTCTTCGGTCATCAACGTGATGTTCAAGGATGCGCCACATTCAATCTTTGGCGAAGAGGCCGGACGCCACGCGAATGTTCTGTCGATCCGGTTGCAGCCCAACGAAGGCATTACGCTGAAGGTAACGATCAAGGAGCCGGGGCAGGGTGGTATGCGTCTGGTGGACGTTCCGCTGGACATGAGTTTCGCCGAAGCGCTGGGGCCTGAAAACCAGGATCCGCCCGATGCTTATGAAAGGTTGATCATGGATGTGGTTCGTGGCAACCAGACGTTGTTCATGCGCGGTGACGAGGTCGAGGCCGCCTGGGCCTGGACCGATCCGATCATCGCGGGATGGGAGGCGCGAAATGATGTGCCCAAACCCTATGATTGTGGCAGTATCGGGCCGGGTGACGCCGAACTGTTGATGAAACGCGACGGTCGTCGCTGGCAGGGGATCAAGCCATGAAAATTCAGGAATATGCGGATCGGGATTTGCTGGCGATGGATGTGGCGAACATGCTGGCCGGTGAGCTTGAGGCTGTATTGTTTCACGAAGAAACGGCGTCATTTGCCGTACCCGGAGGTACCACGCCGGGGCCGATATTCGACAGTCTGTGCGCGGCGGATATCGAGTGGGACAGGGTGCATGTTCTGCCAACCGACGAGCGCTGTGTGCCCGAAGATCACGAACGCTCGAACGCACGGCTGATCAAGGAACGTCTGCTGGTGAACCGCGCGTCGTCGGCGCGCTTTTTGCCGTTATACGTGCCGGGTTCCGAGCCAGAGGATGTACTGACCGACATTGAGGCCATGCTTGCGCCGGAATTGCCGCTGTCGGTTCTGGTGTTGGGAATGGGCGAGGACATGCACACCGCTTCTCTGTTTCCGGGAATGCCGGGGCTGATGGACGCGATGGGCGACCACGCGCCGGTGCTGGCCGTGGCGCGCCCGCAGACCCAGCCCGAAACCAGGATCACGCTGACCGGGCCGGTCCTGGACGGGGCGTTGTCCAAACATCTGGTCATCTATGGGGCGGAAAAACGCGAGGCCCTGGAACGGGCGATGTCGCTTCCTCCCGAAGACGCCCCGATTACCGCGGTGCTTCGCGGTGCGACCATTCACTGGGCAGCGTGAGAGCGGTGATGTTCGATGAATTGAAAGGTGTCGCCGCCCATTCGCGGGACCGGAAAATCCTGGATCTGTTCGAGGCCGATCCGAACCGTGCCGAACGGTTTTCCGTCGCTGCCGGCGATCTGTTGTTCGACTATTCCAAGACACAGATCAACGAGGATGTCCGCAAGCGTCTTTTGGCGCTGTGTGATACGGTAAGACTGGCCGAACGCCGCGAGGCGATGTTTTCGGGGGCAGCCATCAACGAAACCGAAGGCCGCGCGGTCTTGCACACGGCGTTGCGCAACCTCGACGGCGGCCCGGTCGTGGTGGATGGGCAGGACGTGATGCCGGATGTTCTGGAAACCCTGCAGCGCATGCGGGTGTTTGCCGAAAAGATACGTGGCGGCGCGTTGCGAGGGGCGGGGGGCAGTTTCACCGACGTCGTGAACATCGGCATCGGCGGGTCGGATCTTGGGCCGGCCATGGCGACGGCGGCGCTGTCTGTGTATCATGACGGGCCGAGGATGCATTTCGTGTCGAATGTGGATGGCGCGCATATCGCGGATACGCTGCGCCCGTTGGATCCCGCGCGCACATTGGTGATCGTGGCGTCGAAGACCTTTACGACCATCGAGACCATGACGAATGCCCGTACGGCACTGGCCTGGATGACGGAAGGCGGCGGCGATCCGGCCCTGCAGTTTGCGGCTGTGTCCTCCGCTGCGGATCGGACCGGAGCCTTTGGCATTCCGTCCGGGCAGGTATTCGGTTTCGCGGATTGGGTTGGCGGGCGATACTCGGTCTGGGGGCCTATCGGTCTTCCGGTGTTGATTGCCGTCGGATCCCAGGCGTTCGACACCTTTTTGCGCGGGGCCCAGGCGATGGACCTGCATTTCCGATCGGCGGACTGGCACGAGAACATGCCGGTGATGCTGGCCCTGGCCGGCGTTTGGCATCGTCAGGTTCTGGGTCACCCCAGCCGTGCGGTTCTGCCTTACGATCAGAGACTTCTGCGTCTGCCGGCCTATCTGCAGCAGTTGGAGATGGAATCGAACGGAAAGTCCGTCGCCATGGACGGTACCGCCTTGCCGTTCCCGTCGGGGCCGATTGTCTGGGGAGAGCCGGGTACGAACGGCCAGCACGCGTTTTACCAGTTGATCCATCAGGGCACGGACGTGATCCCCTGCGAATTCATGGTCGCGGCCGAGGGGCATGAACCGGAACTGAGACATCATCACAGGCTGTTGCTGGCCAACTGCCTGGCGCAATCCGAAGCATTGATGCGCGGTCGTTCGCTGGAGGAGGCGCGGTCGAGGATGGCGGAAGCGGGGTTGTCCGGGGCGGAACTGGAACGTCAGGCGCGGCATCGCGTTTTTTCTGGCAACCGCCCCTCGACAACTTTGATGTATCCAAAGCTGACACCCTATGTCCTGGGCCAGATCATCGCTCTTTATGAACACCGCGTCTTTGTCGAGGGTATCATTCTCGGGATCAACTCCTTTGATCAATGGGGTGTCGAGTTGGGCAAGGAGTTGGCCACATCGCTGGGGCCGATCGTCGATGGTGAGGCTGCCGCCGATGGCAAGGATGGCTCGACCGCGGCGCTGGTTGCCTATGCACTTCGGCACCGGGACTGAGGCGGCGGGGGCGACCGGGCTGGCTGATCCAATCTAAGCGGTTGTCTTGGCATCGATTGATTGGCACTGTTCCACGCAGGAGGGCGTGTGCCCCGGTGTGTCTTGCCGGGACCACGGGACAGGGATGTCAGGCAGGGGCGGAGTGAATACCGCCATGCCGAAGGGGAGGATTTTGCATGCTTGGACAGATGATGACGCAGCCGTTGCTGATCTCGTCCTTGATCGACCACGCGGAACGATATCACGGGACGACCGAGATCTGGTCTGTCGAGACCACGGGCGGTGTCACGCAGTCAAGTTGGGGTGAGGTTGCTGTCAACGCCCATCGTCTGGGGTCGGCCCTGACGCGTCTTGGGCTGGAACCGCAGGACAGGGTGGCAACGATCGCCTGGAACAATCGCCGCCATCTGGAGGCCTATTTCGCGGCGTCCAGCGCTGGGTTTGTCTGTCACACGATCAATCCCCGCCTGTTCCCCGAGCAGCTGGTGTACATCATCAACCATGCCGAAGACCGCGTGGTATTCTTTGATGCGACCTTTGTACCGCTCATCGCGGCGCTGCACGACAAGCTGACCGAAGTGCGCCATTTCATACTGATGGGGCCGCGCGACCAGAACGCCGCCGATCAGATACCGGGGCTTTTGTTTTATGACGAGTTCATCGAAACCGGGGATGCCGGTTTCGAATGGCCCAGTTTCGATGAAAACACCGCGTCAAGCCTTTGTTATACATCGGGAACCACCGGGCATCCGAAAGGTGTCTTGTATTCCCACCGGTCAACCGTGCTGCACAGCTTTGCGTCGAACACTCGGGATGTGATCGGATACTCGGCGATGGACACGGTGCTGCCCGTGGTGCCGATGTTCCATGTAAATGCCTGGGGGTCGCCTTATGCCTGCGCGATGTCCGGTTCGCGCATGGTTCTGCCGGGGCCGAACCTGACCGGTGAGGCGCTTGTCGAATTGATCGATACATATGAGGTGACAACCTCGCTGGGCGTGCCGACGATCTGGCAGGGATTGCTGGCCGCTGCCGCGAAATCGGGCAGCAGGCTGGGCAGCCTGAAAAGAACCATCATTGGCGGGTCGGCTTGCCCGCCGTCGATGATTGCGACATTCCGGGACCAATACGGGGTGGATACGGTTCACGCCTGGGGCATGACCGAAATGAGCCCGCTGGGAAGCGCCAACATACCGCTGGCCAAGCACCGGGATCTGCCGGTCGACGAACAATACCGGCTGCGCGAAAGCCAGGGGCGCCCGCCATTCGGGGTCGATCTGAAGATCGTCGATGATGACGGCAATGACCTTGCGCATGACGGTGTGACACAGGGCGACCTTATGGTGCGCGGGCACTGGGTGCTGGACAGCTATTTCCACATGGAAGATCAGGAAATTCTGCAGGATGGCTGGTTTGCCACCGGAGATGTGGCGACAATCGACGCAGACGGGTACATGACCATTCGCGACCGGTCGAAGGACATCATCAAATCCGGCGGGGAATGGATCAGTTCGGTGGAGCTGGAAAATATCGCCGTGGCCCATCCCAAGCTTGCCACTGCGGCGGTTGTTGGCGTGAAACACCCGAAATGGGACGAACGCCCGCTGTTGGTCGCGGTGAAAGCCGAAGGCGAAGACCCGACCGAGCAAGAGCTTTTGGCCTATTTCGAAGGCAAGATCGCCAGTTGGCAGATCCCGGACAAGGCGGTGTTTGTCGATGCCTTGCCGCTGAATGCCACCGGCAAGGTTCTGAAGCGCAAGCTCCGCGATGAATTCGGAGATGTTTTGTTGCGGTAGACAGCCTGTGTCACGCGGTGGCTGTCAGGCCGTGACCAGATGGAGCGGTGAATATGGAAACCGTGGGAAAAACAGCAGTTGTAACAGGGGCCGGACGCGGCATCGGTCGCAGTCTTGTGCAGGCTTTGTCAAAAGCCGGCATGAACCTTGTTCTGGTCGGACATAACGGTGCGGCCCTTGAAGAGACCGCATCCGGTCTTGCAGGCAAATCCATTTGCGTCGTCGCGGATGTTTCAAAGCTGGAAGATGTTCAGCGTGCAGCAGACGAGACGATACGCGCGTTTGGTGCTGTTCATTTGCTTTGCAACAACGCTGGTGTGGGACCGTTCGCGTCTGTGCAAGAAACGACGATTGCGGAATGGGAGTGGGTTCTGTCCGTCAATTTGTGGGGTGTTATTCACGGGATACAGGTTTTCCTGCCAGTGTTCGAGGCCCAGAACGAAGGCCACATTCTTGCAACTGCATCCGAGTCGGGATTGTATGGCGTGCCGTTTCTGGCGGCATACAACACATCAAAATTTGCCGTTGTCGGCCTGATGCAGTCTTTGGAAAGAGATTTGCGGGCGTCTGGTTCGAAGGTCACTTCGTCGGTTCTGTGTCCCGGTGCGACACGCTCTCATATTTTGGCCGGAGAACGCCCGGACTACGCGCACAGGCCTGCTCCGGTTTCAGAGAAAACCAGAGCATTCAGGGAAGTGGTGGGTGAAGCAATTGAGGCTGGTATGGACCCGGACGCAGTGGCCGAATGTGTTCTCGATGGAATGAGACGGAAACATTTCTGGCATTTTTCACATGATCACGTCCCGCAAACGGCGTTCAAGCAAGCCCAGGTCATGGTGGAAAGTCGTCAATTGTCCGAGCTGTAGAATGAGAGTGAACAGGCCCCGGAACGTGAGGCCATGCTGACAGGTTCAAGATGGATGCCGTTTCGGTTTTCAGGTTTTGGGAAATGTCTGGGGCTCAGGCTCTGCAATACACCCAGACGTTGCCGGTTTTTCCATGTCAGCTTAATTGCCTCAGCGGCTCCGGATTGAGAGTGGGCGATAGTGCGTTGAAAATAGAGAGAAATATCAGGGAGCCTTGGAGCGGGTAACGGGAATCGAACCCGTAACTTAAGCTTGGGAAGCTCGCGTGATACCTTTTCACCATACCCGCGCTCTGTGATTTCGAGATATTCAATCGGCGGTGGTCCGTCAAGCGGTGGAACGCAGGGTGCGGCGGTTCCTTTTGTGCCGGGTGGTGCGCCCGGTGTGGTTACCCGGATCTGGCCGAAAATCTCAGCGACAGGCAGGACATGCCGCCGTCAAGCCGGGCGCAGTCGCGGTTGTCGATCTCGACCACCTCAAAGCCTTGGCGGTCCAGCATCTCGGCGGTGCGGGGAAAGCCTGCGGGGAAGAGGACCAGATTGTTGAAACGGATCGCATTGGCCGCGGCTTCTTCGCCGTCGGCGGTATGAAGAACCCGGTACCCGTCGAAACAGCCCGATGCGTCCAGCCGCCGTGTCGAAAGCACGGTTTCCGCATCCATCAGCGAGCAATCGGTCTTGAAATGCAAGACACCTTTTGGCGTAAACACTTCGCGCAGGCTGTGCCCCCAGCCGGACACGATGTCACGCAGTTCCCGAACCCCGGCTTCGTCGGTGCGGGCGGACCGGCCAACCAGAATCTCGCGGCCGGTTACGAGAATGTCGCCGCCTTCTATGAATCCGGGCCCTTTGATCTCGTGGATGTCGTCAAAGCATTCGGTCAGGGCAGGGGCCATTTCGGCAACTTCCCCCAGACGGGAGGGGGCGCCGGGACGCATCAGGACCGCGCCTTGCGGAAGGCACAGGGCCGTGTCCTCGACAAACACCGAGTCGGGGAATGCATCCAGTGGCTCCAGCTCGATCACCGTCGCGCCGGTGCTTTTCAGGGCGGTCACATAGGTGGCGTGTGCCGCCAGCATCGATGCGAGGTCCGGTGTGCCGGTGTCTTCGGCCCTGAGACCGTTGACGACGCTTGCGGACGGGCGGCGGGTGATTGCATGGGTGAATTCGAAGGAAGGGTTGTTCATCATCTGTGTTCCGTGGGTCATGCGGCGTCGCGCCCCAGTTTTTTGGCGTAGGCGATCATGCGGTCGATTGCCGTGGTGAATGTGTCGTCATCGATGGTCAGGGCAACCCTGATCCAGCCGTCGAGCGATGCGCCGAAAGAGGAGCCGGGCATCACGGCAACGCCTGCCTTGTCCAGCAGGTCAAGGGCAAAGGTTTTCCCGTCCAGGCCGGTCGCGGCCACGTTGACCATCGCGAACATTCCGGCCTGCGGTTCATGAACGATCAGGCTGGTATCATGGTTCAGACGATCTGCCAGCAGGGCGGCGCGCGCTGCGAACCGCTCGCGCATGCCGGAGGCGACAGCTGAGCCTTCGCGGACGGCCAGTTCGGTCATATCGGCAATGAACGGCTGGTTTCCGAACAGAATGGTTTCCGAGACCGGCAGCAGCGCGTCGCAGAACGCCGCCGGCGCCACGCACCAGCCGCTGCGAAACCCGGGTGCGGCGTGGGATTTGGATATCGATGACACGGCAATGACCCGGTCGGCCAGGTCCGGCGAGGACAGCGGCGAAACAAAAGCCTGCCCCGGAAAGACGAGGTCCTGGTAGACTTCGTCGGAAATCAGCCACAGGTCGTGCTTTTTTGCCAGATCACCTATGGCGCTAATGTCGGAGGCGGTCAGAATTGCGCCTGTCGGATTGTGGGGCGTGGTCAGCAGAATGGCGCGGGTGCGCGGCGTGATACGCGCAGCGATGTCTTTGGCCTGCATCCGAAAGCCGGTTTCGGCTTGCAGCGGAACGGCAACCATGTCCGCGCCCGTGGCGCGGATCACGGCCTCATACGTGGCATACATCGGGTCGCCGACCAGAACTTCGTCCCCGTGTTCGGCGACGCCCATCAGCACGGCAAAAAGCGCGGTCTGGGTTCCCGGAAAGCACAGGATGTTCTCGGGGCTGAACGGCCAGGTATGCGTTTGGCTGTACCTTTCGGCCAAGGCCCGGCGCAGTCCGGCCTCGCCGCGGCCATCGGAATAGCCGGTTCTTCCGCGGCGCATGGCGCGGTCTGCGGCATCGATCAATGCGGTGGGCGTCGGAACATCCGGTTCACCGATGGTCATTTCGATGACATCCAGCCCCTGATCACGCATCTCGCGGGCTTTTTGATGGACGTCCCATTTGGCGCCACCGAGCCCTGCCAGACGCGTTGTAATTGCTGCGGTTTTCATTGTCGTACTTTCATTGTTCAAGCTTCAACCCGATAATGGCGCCGACCGATTCAAGGCCGATACCGACCAGTTCCTCGGTGTCGAAAATGTCGGGCAGTGCGCCGCCCTCCATCCACAACCCATCGATGACCGCGTTGCAGGCCGTCGCGAGGTGGTGCAGCCGCCTTGGCGTTTCGTTCCGACCGTTTTCCCTGAGCGCGGCACAAATCAGATCTTCGAGGCGGTTTCGGAACTTGTCATAGGTGCGTTCGTGAGTGGCCTTCATCTGCGCGTCGTTTTTCACCTTGTTGAGAAAGCTGGCCCACAAGGCGATCGAACGCGGGTCGACCACAGGCGGGCTGAGCGAGGCGCGAACGAATATCGCCAGACGGTCTGTTGCGGACCCGCTGAATTCGGCGGCCGGGGCGAAGGTGAGATCCGTCATCCGGTCCATATGGTGCCCGTAGGCGGCAACGATCAGGTCATCCTTTGATGAAAAGTAATGCCGGATCAGGCCTTGCGTGACATCGCCCCGTTCCGCGATTTCGCGCACCGTCGCACCCCTGACGCCGTTTTCCGCCACAAGTTCGAGCGCGGCCTCGATCAACGCAATCTTGCGTTGCTCGGGCGTTTCACGCGTAAACTTTCGGCGTTCTTCGGGCATGCGCTGTTCCGTCTTGATGACCGACGTAATTATACGCTTGCATAATTACTGGTGTTGCGGCTTACTACAAGCGGAAAAGCGGGGAAGCCGGACCATGCCAGAAACCTTGGCCGTTGACAGGGCAGCGATTGCCGAGACCTCGGAAGAGGCCATTCGCGTCGATGATTTGCACAAATCTTTCGGCAGTCTCGAGGTTCTGAAAGGCGTTTCCCTGACCGCCAACAAGGGCGACGTGGTGGCCATTATCGGCGGCAGCGGGTCGGGGAAGTCGACCATGCTGAGATGCATCAACTTTCTGGAAACGCCGTCATCGGGAACAATCGTCATCGGGGGCGAAACCGTCGAGATGCGCGCCGATGGCAGCCCGGCGAACAGGCGTCAGATCGAGCGTATCCGGACGCGGCTTGCGATGGTGTTTCAGCAATTCAATCTTTGGACGCACCGGACACTGTTGGAAAACGTGATCGAAGTGCCGGTCCATGTCTTGAAAGTGCCGCGGGCCGAGGCAACACGACGCGCGCACGAGCTGTTGGAGCGGGTTGGCCTGGGCGACAAGGCGGATGTTTTCCCCTCGTTCCTGTCGGGCGGACAGCAGCAACGCGCCGCGATTGCCCGCGCGCTGGCCGTCGATCCCAGCGTGATGTTGTTCGACGAGCCGACCTCTGCGCTAGATCCCGAACTGGTCGGAGAAGTGCTGACGGTGATCAGGGATCTGGCCGCCGAGGGCCGCACGATGCTTTTGGTGACGCACGAGATGAAGTTCGCGCGCGAGGTCGCCGATCATGTGGTCTATCTTTATCAGGGCCGCATCGAGGAGCAGGGACCGCCTGCCGAGGTGTTCGGCAACCCAAAATCGGACCGTCTGAAACAGTTTCTGAAATCAGTGCATTGACTGAAAAAAAATGGGCCGCAGGCCTGACAACAGGGAGACCACAATGAAAACCAGACTTATGCTTGCCGCCGCAGCACTTGCTGTCGCAACAGGGGCCGCTTCTGCCGAACAGGTCAAGATCGGCGTTGCGGCGGAACCTTATCCGCCCTTCGCCTCGCTGGATTCCTCTGGCAACTGGGTCGGGTGGGAGATCGACGTGATCAACGCCGTCTGCACGGCAGCTGAACTTGATTGCGTCATCACGCCCGTTGCCTGGGATGGCATCATCCCGTCGCTGACCGGCCAGCAGATCGACGCCATCATGGCTTCGATGTCGATCACCGAAGAGCGGATGAAAACCATCGATTTCTCCGACCCCTATTACAACACGCCGGCGGTCATCGTTGCGGACAAGGCGTTGGACATTCAGCCGACGCCGGAGTCTTTGGCTGGGAAAATCGTCGGGATTCAGGCGTCGACCATCCACCAGGCCTATGCCCAGGAGTATTTCAAGGACTCCGAGCTGCGCGTCTATCAGACACAGGACGAGGCCAATCAGGATCTGGTTGCAGGTCGTATCGATGCCACCCAGGCTGACAGCATCGCAATGGCGGATTTCGTGGGAACCGATGCGGGCGGGTGCTGTGAGATCAAGGGTGCGGTTGCCAATGACGAGAGCATTCTCGGCAAGGGTGTTGGTGCGGGTGTGCGCAAAGGCGACGACGCGTTGCGCCAATCCTTGAACAAGGGGATTGCGGCAATCCTGGCCGACGGCACTCATGACAAGATCACCGGGAACTATTTCACGACCAGTATCTACAGCAACTAAGGGTCGGTCTTGGAAACGATCCTGGCATCGCTTGGTCTGGCGGAGAGCGCGCAACTGTTGTCGCTGTCTCCGCCGGGCTGGGGTGCGAACCTGTTGCGCGGTCTCGCCAATTCGCTGCAGATCGCTTTCGGGGCCTATGGCCTGGGTCTGGTGATCGGACTGTTCGGGGCTTATGGAAAACTATATGGCGGGCCGGTCCTGCGGGATCTGCTCGCCATCTATACGACGGTGATCCGGGCGGTTCCGGAAC
>NZ_JBXWQW010000032.1:0-55424 GCF_059612585.1 Ruegeria sp. YKSF57
GGAGAAGGCTTTTGCTCCGCCAGCCAAAAGCATTGAAATATCTGCCCCAGAACGTGCGCGACAGATGTTGTTTCTAAGACTCCGGGCGGGCTGGGATGAGCCGGTCCACGTCAGTCCGGTGCGGCAAAAGCTGATCTGTCTGGCCGGAACAGTCCGGGTCGCAGCGAGTGATGGCGAAACACGCGACATTGGCCCCGGAGACGTCTGGCACATGGAGGATCGTCACGGCAAGGGCCACCACACCTGCGTAATGGGCGAAGAAGATTTTGAAGCGGTAATCGTCCAGTTCGACTAGCGCGAGAGGCTCACACACCGCTGTCGTGAAGCGCCCCTTCGAGAATGGGGGCCAGCCTTTCGGCCCAAGCGCGTTGTCCTGCGTGATCGGCAATCAGATCATTCCTGATCTCGATCAGTGCGTTAGGGCGATTGTGTGCGGTGCAGTGCTTGTCAATCGCGTCTCCCGACAAGATCCCGGTATAGGGCTCGTTGATACCGATACACAGGTCTGGCTCTGCCTGCAGGTGATTGATCAGGGGGCGAGAAAACCTCTCATCCTCGGTATGCAGAACGCCGATATGCCAAGGGCGCGGGTCCCGGCCCCGCAGTTGCCGGGTAAAGGAATGCATCGACACAATGACCGCATGTGGCAGTGCCGCCATCCGCCCAAGCGCGTCGTGGTAGGGGCGATAGCAAAGGTCCAACCGTTTTTCTCGTTCTTCGGCATCGGCGTGGCGGTTGCCGGGGATGATCGAGCCGTCATAGAGTTTCATCAGCAAGGTCGGATCGTCCTCGCCCCGGTTTGGATCGATTACAAGGCGAGAAAAGTTGGCGGCGATCACCGGTGCGTTCAGGATTTCACCCAAGTGTTTCGACACCTCATAGGCACCCACATCATAGGCGATATGGCGCTCCATATCCTCACGCGGCAGCCCCAGATCGCCGCCGTTGATGGCGGGAGGAACCATGTTGGTTGCATGATCGCAGGTAATCAGCCAGCGGGACGGGCGGTCCTCGCCATGTATGAAAAAAGGGGTGTATGTCATCAGCCTGTCATCTTGTTTGTCGCAGGTGTAGGGCAGTTGCCTGAGAAAGGGAATTGCGCGATAAGCGAGCCGATCACTGTTTGCGATAACAGAAAGCCGAATTAAGGAGAGCAAGGTCGATGCGACGCCTGAGAAATGTAAAAATCGTGGCGACGCTGGGTCCGGCGTCCGACACTTACGAGATGATCCGCGCGCTGCACGAGGCAGGCGCCGACGTATTCCGGCTGAACATGAGCCATGGAACCCATGACGAGATTCGCGAAAAACACCGGATCATCCGGCAGGTGGAAAAGGATCTGGACAGCCCGATTGCGATTTTGGCTGACCTGCAAGGGCCGAAACTGCGTGTGGGCGTGTTCGCCAAGGATGTGGTAGAATTGGAGGAAGGCGCCACATTCCGGCTGGATCTGGACCAGGCAGCAGGGGACGCAACCCGGGTTTGCCTGCCGCATCCAGAAATTTTTGAGGCTTTGGAACCCGGCGCGCATCTGTTGGTCAACGATGGTAAGATTCGACTGGTTGTGGACCGTTGTGGCCGCGAATTTGCCGATTGTACGATTGAAACCGGGGGCACAATCTCGAATCGCAAGGGCGTGAACGTGCCGGACGTAGTGCTGCCACTTGCGGCGCTGTCTGAAAAAGACCGGGCTGATCTGGAATTCGCCTGTCAGTTGGGGGTGGATTGGCTGGCGTTGAGCTTTGTTCAGCGCTCCAAGGATGTCTTCGAGGCCCGCGCACTTGCTGACGGTCGCGCCGCCATACTGTCAAAGATCGAAAAACCTGCGGCGGTCGAGGCGTTTGACGAAATCCTGGATGCCTCGGATGGGATCATGGTGGCGCGCGGTGATTTGGGGGTGGAGTTGCCGGTGTCGGCGGTGCCGCCGATTCAGAAGCGCCTGGTGCGAAAATGCAGGGCTGCGGCCAAACCGGTGATCGTGGCGACCCAGATGCTCGAAAGCATGATCGAAAGCCCGATGCCGACCCGAGCGGAGGTCTCCGATGTGGCAACCGCGATTTACGAAGGGACCGACGCCATCATGCTCAGTGCGGAATCGGCGGCCGGAAGCTATCCGATTGAGGCGGTTCAGACGATGAACAAGGTAGCGATCGAAGTCGAGGCCGATCCGACCTATTCGCAGATCATCAATGCCTCCCGCAGCGCCAAGGGCACGACCATCGCCGACGGCATTGTCGCCGCCGCGCGCGAGATTGCGGAAAAGACCGATATCAAGGCGATCTGCTGTTTCACTCAAAGCGGCACAACAGCGTTGCTGACCGCGCGCGAGCGTCCCGGCGTGCCGATCATCGCCATGACTTCGTTGGTCGGAACCGCGCGGCGCCTGTGCCTGAGCTGGGGCTGCAACTGCGTGATGACGCCCGAGTTGGAGCGGTTCAAGAGTGCCGTCGTCAACGCGGCCCGTGCCGCCCGCGCTGGCGGTTTCGCAACGGAAACCGATCAGATCGTAGTAACGGCGGGTGTGCCATTCAACGTCCCCGGTACGACCAACATCCTGCGCGTTGCCCCCTGCGATGAACGCTTGATCTATAATACCGATCCGGGCTAAGCGCGTTTTCGGAGTTTTCGCGCCTGAAAATGCGCGAAACCCCTTGCCAGTTTGCGCGGACTTGCGTAAACGGCGCCTCTGACCGCGCGACCGGCCGATGTGGCATGCCGAGTCGCGTCAAGACCGAACCCGAATGAAGGAGACGGAAATGCCCAAGATGAAGACCAAGTCGAGCGCCAAGAAGCGCTTCAAGGTGACTGCGACCGGTAAGGTCCTGACGGCCCAGGCCGGCAAGCGTCATGGCATGATCAAGCGGCACAAGAAATTCATCCGCAATGCCCGTGGCACCACCACCCTGTCCGCCCCCGACGCCAAGATCGTCAAGGGCTACATGCCCTACGACCGCTAAGAGGAGATTTGAGAGATGTCCCGCGTTAAAGGTGGAACCGTAACTCACGCCCGTCACAAGAAGGTCATCAAGGCCGCCAAAGGTTACTATGGCCGCCGCAAGAGCACCTTCAAGGTTGCCCGTCAGGCCGTCGACAAGGCCAACCAGTACGCAACCCGCGACCGCAAGAACCGCAAGCGCAACTTCCGCGCGCTGTGGATCCAGCGGATCAACGCTGCTGTGCGCAGCCATGACGAGGCTCTGACCTATTCCCGCTTCATCAACGGCCTGAACCTGGCCGGCATCGAAGTGGACCGCAAAGTCCTGGCCGACCTGGCCGTGCACGAACCGGAAGCGTTCGGCGCGATCGTCGCCAAGGCACAGGCTGCTCTGGCTGCCTGACCCTCTTTTGAGAGACAGTGAATAGGGCCGCTCCTTTTTGGGGGTGGCCTTTTTCGTTATTGAGCCGGGAAAGGTTCAGCGGATCAGCTCAGAAGAAACCAGAGAACTGCGGCTGCAACTGCTCCGCCGATCACAAGTGCCGTCGGGTCCGAGGTGACAGACTCCATCAGCCCCGACAGATCAAACCCTTTTGACCCGCCGCCGCCTCCGGTCGCGTTCTTTATGGCAATTCCGTATTCCAGCATTTCAGCACCGTCGCTTTCGAGCTGTCGGATGCAAGTTTGCCTGAAACGGGTGGAAATTTCACCCTGTGTCGGGCTGGCGCGTCCACTATGGCGCACCACTGAGGGTTTCGTGCATCAGGCCAGCTATGGCCAACCCGGCCCGATTTGCCGGAATGTGCCTTGCGATACCGCGCTTGTCTTGCATTCAGCGCCATTGGCCGATAGCAGGTTCTGGACCAAATTCAGGGGACCGTCATGGACGATCTTAAGGTAAAGTATCTGGGGCAGATTGCCGAGGCAGGCGACGAAACCGCGCTGGAGGCGATCCGTGTCGCCGCCGTGGGCAAAAAGGGCGAAGTGGCGCTGAAGATGCGCGAATTGGGCAAGATGACGCCCGAAGAACGTCAGGTCGCAGGCCCAGCGCTGAACGCGCTGAAGGACGAAATCAACTCGGCGCTGGCCGCCAAGAAGGCAGCATTGGCGGATGCTGCACTGGATGAGCGTTTGCGTACCGAATGGCTGGACGTCACCCTGACCACGCGCCCGCGCCGTCAGGGCACGCTGCACCCGGTCAGTCAGGCCAGTGAGGAACTGACCGCGATTTTTGCCGAGCTTGGTTTCTCGGTCGCTGAAGGGCCCCGGATCGAAACCGACTGGCACAACTTTGACGCTTTGAACATCCCCGGCCACCACCCTGCACGGGCCGAGATGGACACGTTCTATATGCACCGTGCCGAGGGTGACAACCGCCCGCCACACGTGCTGCGCACCCATACCTCACCGGTGCAGATCCGGTCGATGGAACTGCAGGGTGCGCCGATCCGCGTGATCTGTCCGGGCGGTGTGTACCGCGCCGACTATGACCAGACCCACACGCCGATGTTCCATCAGGTCGAGGGGTTGGCCATCGACAAGGACATCTCGATGGCGAACCTGAAATGGGTGTTGGAAGAGTTCGTCAAAGCCTTCTTCGAGGTCGACGACGTCGAACTGCGCTTCCGTGCCTCGCACTTCCCGTTCACCGAGCCGTCGGCCGAGGTCGATATCCGCTGTTCGTGGAATAACGGCCAGCTGAAGATCGGCGAGGGCGACGACTGGATGGAAATTCTGGGTTCCGGCATGGTCCACCCCAAGGTGATCGCCGCCGGTGGGATCGACCCTGAGGTTTATCAGGGTTTTGCCTTTGGCATCGGCATCGACCGTCTGGCGATGCTGAAATACGGTATTCCGGATTTGCGGGCGTTCTTTGATTCCGACCTGCGCTGGCTGCGCCACTATGGGTTCGCGGCGCTGGATATGCCGAACCTGCATGGTGGTTTGAGTCGGTAGGTGTATTTTCTGGGAGTATATCTCTCTAAATATTACGACTGGTGTTTTGCGTTTTCCGGGCGCAATCATCGATGGGTCGGATTCGCTCTGCTTTTTGGATGGTTTTTGGTGTTTTGCGGGTTCGCAAGTTTCCTTCCCGGATGGATGAGCATCCTTATTCTGCTTGCTGCGACGCCATTTCACGGGCTCTTCATGCTGGCACACCACCGCGTCTGGGAAAAACGGGACCAAACCGTGCGCGATCAACAATCGCAGTTGCGGAAAACCAAAAAACTCATTGATCGCTTCAAAAAGTAGGCGCGGCGCAAAGGCCGATAGGCCGCCGCGCCATCGCGAGACCGCCCGGACGGGCTGGCGATTTGTCTCCGCAGGTGCCCAGTTTCAACGACACACAAAATTGACGACCATAAACTGCCCAGCTCAAGGTTTGATTGCCATCCCGCGATCTGGCGATGGCCCGGTTTGATGTTTTAACTGATGTAGGGCGGGCTTCAGCCCGCCATGTGCGATGGGTGGGTGCCGGGCTGAAGCCCGGCCTACGTTCGGACTACACCGATATGTTAAGTGACAGGGCGGATTGTCGCGTTAGGGTCGGGCACATGATCCGTCGATTGTTCTGCCTTCTCCTGCTGATGACCACGCCCGCCTTTGCCATGGGGCCCTGGAAATCCGAATGCCACGGCGATACCGCCTGTGATCTCGGTGACCGCTCGTATCACGTGCTTGAACCTGACGGCTGGGACAGGCAGACGCCTCTGCCGGTGCTGCTGCATTTCCACGGCTGGGCGCGGCAGGGCACCGTGGTGGTCAATCACCAGCGTATCGCCAGCGCCACCCGCAAGCGCGGGGTCCTGCTGGTTGCGCCCAACGGGCGGCGCAAGACCTGGGATTTCTGGACCTCTGACACCGACGATGTGGCCTTTGCCAACAGGGTTCTGGAAGATGTGGCCAAGACCTATCCCATCGACCTCGACCGCATCTATGTCTCGGGCTATTCCTTTGGCTCGGCCATGGCGTGGCGCTATGTCTGCCAGTCGGGCAATCACGTTGCCGCCCTGCTTGCCATCGCAGGCACGTTGAACCAGACCGAGGACTGCCCGCAAGGGCCAGCCGAGGTGCGCCATGTGCATGGCCTTGACGATACGGTGATGAGCTTTCCCTTTGGCCCCGGCGGCGACACGACCTATCCGGTAGCCCTTTGGCGGCAACGCAACGGGTGTCACGAGGCAACGCCGCAGGGTGATTGGCAGGTGGTGCCGTATTTGAAACTTTCGCGCGTGGCGTGGAATGATTGCGACGGGGGGCGGGTGACGCTTGACACTCATCCCGGCGGGCATTTCATCCCGCATGGCTGGATTGCGCGGCAACTCGACGAGTTGCTGGGATTGCCATTATCCTATCCCTAGCCAATGTCGCACCTTTCACACGGCGACCTTCATAGCTCGAACAGGAGATTCGACATGAAATCCATACTGCCCACTGTTTTGCTGATCGGCGCAACGGCGTCTGGTGTCTGGGCCAAGGACACCTATCCGCCGGTGCAGCTGTTGCTGCAAACGGAAACTTCTGTTCTGGGGGAGCCTCTGCAATATCCTGAAGGAACACCGCAGATCACGGTTGCAATCGTCACCATGCAGCCGGGGCAGAAAACCGGATTGCACCGGCATGAGGCGCCTCTGACGGGCTACATGCTGGAAGGTGAGTTGACGGTGGATTACGGCGACGCCGGCATCAGAACCTACAATCAGGGCGATGCGCTGGTCGAAGCATTCGGATCGCCACACGAAGGCACCAATACGGGCGCGGATATTGCGCGCGTTCTGGTCGTGTTTTCCGGTGCGGAAGGAACGGAAAACACCGTTTCCGAATAAGCCCGGGGATGGCATCGGGTGACTTGCTGGCCTAGAACGGTTCAAACCTGGATCGGAACGGAGAAAACCGGATGGTGCCCGAATGGATTGCGGTGGATTGGGGCCAGACCCTCCAGCGGGCCTGGGCCATGCGTGGTTCGGATGTGTTGGACCGGGTTGAGCAGCAAGGTGTCGAAAAAACTGACAGAGACGCCTTGATCGATCTTGTCTTTCCTTGGTTGGGGCAGGGCACTGTTCCGGTGGTGACCTGCGGCGCGCTCGGGCCGTTGGGCCCGGCGGTTCCCTGTAGACCCTTCTCCGATGGGACTTGGGCGGTTTCTTTGGGCGACGACCGGGTGAACCTGCATATGGTGCCGGGAATACGACAGTCCACGCCGCCAGACATGATGACGGGAGACGAAACCCGCGTGGCGGGATTTCTGGCGCTCAACAAGGACTGGGACGGGGTTGTGTGTCTGACCGGACAGCAAAGTCGATGGGTGCATGTCAGTGCCGGAGAGGTTGTCAGTTTCCAGACTTTTCTCACCGGCTCTATGCTTTCGGTCCTGAAGCATGTCCCGGCCACGACTTTGGCGCTGATGACAGAGGGGTTCGATCGGCCAGCTTTCATCGCCGCGCTTGAGGATGCCATTGCCAAACCCGAACGCATTTTGGCACGCCTCTATGGCGTTCATGCCGATGGTGTCATGAACGGGTTGGAGCCCGAGGCGGCCCGCGCCCGTATTTTCGGCGCCCTGATCGGGGCTGAACTGGCCGCCGCGCGCCCTTTCTGGCTGGGTCAACAACTGGCGGTGATCGGTGACGATCCTCTGGCCAGCCTGTATGTGGAAGCTCTGACGGCACAGGGCGCGCCGGCGGCACTGGCGGATGAGGCGCGCATGACGCTGCAGGGTTTGATCGAGGCCTGGCGCTTACTTGTCGTCTGACGAGACTATTTTGCGAGGGCGACCAAGTGCCTTTCGACCAGTTCCGGCAAATGGCTGCTGTGGTCGTAGCGCGCAGAATGCGGCAGTTCTTCGGCAGGACGTTTGCTATAGCCTTGGGTGAATAGAAAGAACGGCACTTCGGCGCGTAGCGCGGTCTCGGCATCCACTTCGCTGTCACCGACATAAAGGTGCGGGCCGTTGGGCAAGGCATCGAATGCCGCCCAAAGGGCGGCTGGGTCGGGCTTGCGAACATTCAGGGTATCGCCTCCGACGACCACATCGAAGTATGGGGCCAACCCCAGGTCATCCAGAACCAGCCGGGCCGCGCCTTCAGGTTTGTTGGTGCAGATGCCAAGGGCGTGTCCACGGGATTTCAGCGCTTGCAAAGCGTCCCTGACGCCAGGATATAAAACGGTCATTTCGCTTGGCGCGGCTTTGTAGTGATCCAGTGTTACCTGTGTAAGCCGAGGATGAGAGGCAATATCCAAGGCGCAGTGATGGATCACCATTTTTACCAGATGAGGCAGGCCGTTCCCGGTGAAGCCAATTACCGTTGCCAGGTCAAGTGGCGCAACGCACTCTGCCTCAAGCATCTGGTTGACCGCCGCCGCGATATCCGGCGCACTGTCAATCAGGGTGCCGTCAAGGTCGAATACGATGGATGTGGTCATGACATCTCCGGTCTTGTCGAGCCTACCAGTGACAGCGCCGCGCCAGAAAATCCACCGGAAACAGAATGTCGTCTTAGTTTTGGCTATGAGTTCAGCGGAACAAAATGATAGGCATCGCCGCTTCGATCAACATGCCCGATGCCGCCATGACTGAGATGAAACCCAATGATCCGGGTGTGCTGCGAGGCCAGCTGGTCCAGAAGTTGCACACGTGTCGCGGCGGCCATTTCCTGATCGTGGTCCGAACCGGAGTGCCAATCAGGCCGCTCGAATGCGACGTGAAAGTTAATGAGCGCATCGCCAACGATCATCAGGGATTCAGACCCACTGCGCAGTTCGAATGACATATGGCCTAGCGTATGGCCAGGGGTTGCGCGCGCAGCGACGCCAGAAAGGATCTCCTCTCCATCATCAAAAAGCTCGATGCGGTCTTCAAGCACATCCAACCGGCGTTTTGCTCCAACTGCCATGGTCTGACGTGCGGCACCGATTTCATTGACAGTATTCGGGTTCCACCAATAGTCCCATTCGGCCTTCCCCATCATGTGTCGTGCGTTGATGAAGAATGGTTCGTCAAAGTCATCCAGAGCGCCCCACAGGTGATCGGCATGACCATGGGTGAAGATAACATCCGTGATGTCTTCGGGGGTTAGGTCGATTGCACGCAGCGCCTCTGGCAGCTTGCCGGCACCATCCTGAAATCCAGGGCCAGCGCCCACGTCAAACAGGATATTCCTGTTTCCGGTTTGGAGCAGCGTCACGTTGCAGGGGGGCTTTATCTGATCGCCGGTCAACCCGTATTTTTTTAGAATCGGGGCCAATTGATCCTGTGGCATGGCGTCGAAGAAAAACTCGGCCGGGACAGTCAGATGGCCGTCGCTGAGGCTGACGATCCGGGCCTGGCCCAGACTGATTTCCGTTGCGGCCCAGGTTGGTCTGGTACTCAAGGCGGTTGTGGCCGCGGTTGCTTTTAGAAATGTTCGGCGGGTCATGAGCATGATGGATCCTCCTGAACGCATAATTACATTCAATAACGTGAATAACAATAACATGATGAGATCCGATACTGGAAATCCCCGCTTGACTTACCTTACTAAAATAATCAGATTAACCCAAGAGCAGTAGCCACCCCGGAATTCGGGTCAGCCAGCAATGAAAATGGAAGCGAATGTTACTGGTATTGCCGCTGCGACGCGGACGCGCCAGCGGTTTTGTGGAACGCATTCGTGACCCGGACTCTGGAGATGACGCGATGAACGTTCAAAACCCGACACCCTCTCAAGGCTATGCTGTTCAGGTGCTACCTGCTCACAAAGCCGAAGATCTGACCGCAGGTGGAAACCTCGCCCATATTGCCTTGGGAGACCAGCTTTATACCTTGCGCATCACCCGCGCAGGCAAGCTGATCCTGACGAAATGAGCAACCAAATCTCGCGAGGTGCGGCCGCGGTTGGCCGGCTGTCCGATTTGGGTCCGATCGAAGCGAGGGTGGTCATGTATCTGCGCCGATGGAGCGATCGAGACCAAGCGAGGAGCGACGGTCAGAACTCGGATTTGACCATCTCAACCGGAAAGGATCAATCGGTGGCAGCGACGCTGGACCAGATTTGTATGCTCTGTGCACATTATGGTCGGCGTCCGCTGGTGCGGCATGAGATTGAATGCGAATGTCTCGGGGCGGACGAAAGCTGTTTCGCCCATATGGTCGGGGCTGCTTCGGAGGGGGCAAGGGAAGACGCCCTTATGGTCGCTTCGCTGATCGTAAGAGCCGATGTTGCACCGGCCCTAGTCGCTCTGTCTGAACAACTCGGGCTGGCCTTGCGGCGTGTCGCGGACACTCACTTTGAGGGTTGCCGAAACCTGTCCTGCCAAAACAGGCATCTGCATTGATGACCGGTTCTGATCAGCAACAACCGCATCCCGCGTGATGCTGGCCGTGATCGCACGCAGGGGCCGGGGTGAAGGTTCCCACCTCATCCAGAACGACGCGTAAGGCCCAAAGGATCATGTCAACGTCATCGGCCTCGATGGTCAGCGGCGGACGGATTTTCAGGATGTTGTCTTTTGGCCCTTCGCTGCCGATCAGAATCCGATGGTCCCGCATCCGGTTCTTGACGTATTTACAGATCTCGGTGCCTTCGGACCCGTCCGGGTTGATTAATTCTACGCCAAGGAACAGGCCCATTCCCCGTACATCCCCGATACAAGCGAAGTCCGCATCAATCTGGCGTAGACCGGTCATCAGGCGCTCGCCCATGAGGCGCGCGTTTTCCTGCAAGCCTTCGTCATCGACGATGTCCAGAACCTCTTTGCCGATCAGACAGGACAGGGTAGACCCGCCAAAGGTCGAAAAGAACTCGATACCGTTGTCAAAGCTTTCGGCAATTGCCTTGGTCGTGACCAGAACACCCAGCGGGTGCCCGTTGCCGATGGGTTTGCCCAACACCACGATATCTGGCAGCGCTCCTTGATGTTCAAAACCGAAGTAGAACTCACCCAACCGGCCAAGACCGGTCTGAACCTCGTCCGCGATACATACCCCACCGGCGGCGCGGATTTTCTGGTAGACAGCGGGAAGGTATCCCTTGGGGGGAATGATCTGGCCGCCGACTGACGGGAAGGTTTCGGCGATGAACCCCGCTACGCCATGGCCCTTCTCCTGCAAGGCAGCGATGGCCGGGTCGACGAGATCCGCAAATTTCTTGGCGCGCTCGGGATCGTTCCGCTTGAATGATCCGCGATAGTCATCCGCGACTTCGACCAATTCGACCCAATCCGCTTGCCCCACGCCGCCCGGCTTGTTGAACTTGTAGGCCGAGATGTCAATCGCACCGGTCGTGTTGCCGTGATAACCGTGATTGGGCGTTACCATTCCCTTGGCGCCGGTATGCGCGCGCGCCAACCGCAAGGCCAGTTCGTTGGCTTCGGTGCCGGAATTGACGAAAAAGCAAACCTCCAGGTGGTCCGGCATTTTGGACAGAACCTTTTTTGCAAATGCTATCTGTGCCGGATGCAGATAGCGGGTGTTCGCGTTCATCCGCCTGAGTTGGTCCGCCGCGGCCGCCTGAACGCGGGGATGCGCATGCCCTACATGGGGGACATTGTTATAGGCGTCCAGATAAGGCCGTCCCCATTCGTCGAACAAGTGGTGTTTCCAGCCACGCACCAGCATGACAGGATCGTCGTAGGTCAGTGACAGGTTGCCACCGAAATGTGCTTGCCGCTCGGCCAGAACCTGGGCCTTGTCGGTCGGGCGATAAGACACCTTGTCATCAGGCAGGTTCAGCAGCGCCGCAGGGTTCGGGCAAACCGCGTGCCACAGGTCCATCTCGTCCGGATCGCCAACGCCGGGCCAGTCGTTTTCCATTCCGGCCGTGGTCAGCGCCAGCTGGAAATGCACATGCGGCGCCCAGCCGCCATTCTGTCTGGCATCGCCGAGCTTGGCAAAGGCTGAACCCTGAGCCACCGGATCGCCCGGTTTCAAGCGGTCGCAAATCTCGGGGTCGAGGTGGCCGTATAGGGTATAGAAGGCATCGCCCTGAGGCGTTTCGTGATGCAGGATTACCACTCCGCCGTAGTCGAGGTGATGATCTCGGTTTTCAACCGCTTCGACGCGCCCGCTCATCGGCGCGTAAAGGATCGTGCCAGCCGGGGCGAAAACGTCCACCGCCAAATGCACCGTGCGCCGGTCGCTGGCTTTCCACGGCCCTTTGCGGAACGCGGTATCGGCGTAGATCAGCCGGGGTTCGTTGTAATAGCCCAGCCACATATCCGTACCAAACTCTTCGCCCACGCGGGCGGCTTCTTCCAGTGGCATGTGAAACGGGTTTTGTGGCCAAAACGAATTTTCGACGGAAAGGGACCCCATCGGCGCATGTGACAAATCCTGTCCGAACAATTCCGCGAAATCGCCCCGGTGTTCCTCAAGATAGGCATGAATGCGTTCGGCCCCATCCGTCACCGGCAAGCCGCAGGCAACGCGCAGGTGCGCGGGCATCATGCCACCATTAATGGCCGTGTTTTCCAGGAACCGCCACGCTGGGGCCTGACTGATCGTCACGTATGGATCGTCGGGGTTTTCAGCGGCCATCAGTGAGGAGTTCACCACCGAAACCGCCAGCCGGGTTCGGAGCAGCGGCCAGATCAGATCGACTTCGGTGGCGCTTAGCCGGTTCGCGGCGTGATATGCGCGAACCAATGCAGACAATGCTCGTTCTGGGTGTGGATGGTCCAGCACCACATAAGCCCCGGCAATCGCCACCTCACAAACTTTTGGCGCCGCACACATGTCGCCCAGATCGATCAGCCCCGAAATCGACCGACGTTCATGCAACTCGCCTTCGACCAGAACGTTATAGTCGTTTGCATCGTTGTGAATGGCCTGTTTCGGCAGATCGGCGAGTTTGCAAGAAGCTGCTTCAAAAGCTCTACATATTTCTAGAAGAATTGCTCGTCGGGACGGATCTCCAATTGTGTCGAGATGTTTGGAAATCCATCCGGCCTGCATGAGATCCCATTTGAAGCCTTCGCGCCGAAGCCCTTCGTGATCAAAGCTTGCAAGTGCTCGGTCCGTCGCGCCCAGCACGCGACCGAGTTTCAGGATCAGATCTTCGGGTTTGGGAGCGGATTTCGCATAACAACGGCCAGGCAATCTTTCCATCAACCAGACAAGCCGCGGTTTTCCGTCTTTGTCCGCGATTTCAGGAAGGCGTTTGTCGTCGAGCGCCGGTATGACGCCCGGAAAGGGCAGGCCGGGCGCTTCAAAACCGATATGCTCCAATGCTTTAATTTGCAGATCCACCAATTCGGCATCGCAATCCGGACGCATCACTTTCAAAACATGATCCTGCCCATTCATGCCTTCGGCCAGAAAGTTCAGGTCAAATTCGCCGTCCAGACGGGTCAGTTTTGCCTGAATGCCCCAATGCCTGTGCAGGGCCTCGGCCCAGAATGCCGTATCGCCGCTCATCGGTTCCGGTGTCCTCTCTTCAAAACCTGATGCCTTAATCCAGCGCGCGCAGGCGCTTGATCAGTGACGAGGTATCCCAACGGCCACCGCCCAGTTTTTGCACATCCTTATAGAACTGATCGACCAAAGCGGTGACCGGAAGCGATGCCCCGGTTTCGTTGGCGGTATTCAGGCAGATGCCCAAATCCTTGCGCATCCAGTCAACCGCGAAACCGTGGTCGAAATGGTCGTCCAGCATCGTCTCGTACCGGTTTGACATCTGCCAGCTCCCGGCCGCGCCCTGGCTGATCACCTCGACAACCGCACGCCCGTCCAGTCCCGCCTTTTCGGCGAAATGCAATGCCTCGCTCAGGCCTTGAACTAGCCCGGCAATGGCAATCTGGTTGCACATCTTCGTCATTTGTCCGGCCCCGCTGTCACCGATGCGGCGGCAAATCCTGGCATAGATCTGCATCACGGGCTCAGCCTGGTCAAAGGCAGCCTGATCCCCACCGCACATGATCGACAAAACCCCGTTTTCTGCCCCGGCCTGACCACCCGAAATAGGCGCATCCACAAAGGCAATCCCTTTGGACTGACCTGCCTCGTACAGCTGGCGGGTCACTTTGGCTGATACGGTAGTGTGATCGACAAATACCGAGCCGTGGGCCATGCCATGAAACGCGCCGTTCTCACCCGTGCAAACCATGCGCAGGTCGTCGTCATTGCCGACGCAGGCCATCACGAATTCGGCTCCGCGCGCGGCCTCTTCAGGCGTCGACGCCATCGCGCCGTGGTGTTGCTCAACCCAGGCCTCGGCCTTGGCCTGTGTGCGATTGTAAACGGTGACATCGTGGCCCGCGGCTTGAAGATGCCCGGCCATGGGATAGCCCATGACGCCGAGGCCAAGGAATGCAATTTTCGCCATCTGGTGATCCTCCCGATTGCCCGGTCGCGACCATAAATCGGAGCGGCCGGGGATGCTCTGCCGAGACAAAGCAAAGCACGGCCCAAAGGGCAACCCCGTCTGGCGTTCAGGATGGGGCAAAACTCGTTTTCCGGGTTAAAGGTGGCGCGGATCGTCCAGTTCAAGTGCGAATTTGCGCGGCATCAGGCCCGCTTGGAACCATTCGATCATTGAATAGACCGAATAGACCGGAAGACCCGTACGTTTTCGGATATCCGCAGCATACGGAACCATGTTGGTGCATTCCAGCACGATCGCGCCTGCATCCGGTTCGTTTGCAATGATCTCGTCAACGGCATCCAGCAGGTCAAGCCTGCAGGCCTCGAAGTCGATCCGGGGGGCGTCGCCCAAGATGTCGCGTGTAAAGGCCCGCCCCCCGTCAGTGCCATAGATGGGTGTGTCCAGCGGGACTCCGGCAGCTTTCAGGTGGGCATCGGTCAAAGTCGTTTTCGAAATCGTCAGGATCACCGGCTTTCTTGTTGGCGGCAACATAGCCTGCACCATCGGAACCTGTATCAGCGACGACGTTGCGACCGGCACGCCAAGTGCTTCACGCAGTTCGTCCTGCACCAGTGCAAGAAACCCGCAATTCGTGGTAATGCCATCCGCCCCGGTAGCGACCAGATCGCGGCCTGCTTGGACAAAAGCATCCAGCAGATCCTTGGGGTTCCCGCGCACGACTTTCTCGGGCGACGCGCCGCGTACCACACGGTAGTGCACAGGAAATGGCCAGGTTGCGGCGTTGCCCATGTCACCGAGGATGCGCGGAAAGCGGGTTTCCAGCATCAGGATGCCGACTGCGGCGCCAAATACGGTCTTCCCTCCGGTATGAACAGACATGTGGACCTCAGAAATCAGGGACATAGAGTTGGGCGTAAGCGTCGCGAACGGCTTGTGTTGCGCCTTCGCGTCGGCGCTCGATATGGGCGCGCATCTGGACGGTTGCCTCATTCGCGTCGCGGGTGGCTATAGCCTTCAGAATGCGGCGATGGGCCGAGATCATGGTTTTGCTGTCTGATGCCGTTTCGCGAAGCCTGCGAAGATCGATCAGACGTAGATATCGGATGCGGTCATTAAGGTTGGCAAGCATCCGGCACAGTTCGGCATTGCCCGACAGTTGGCACAACTGACCGTGAAAGCGTTCGTCCATTGCCAAGAGCTGCTCTGGATCTGCTTCAGGGGTATAGTCAGGCGCGATGTCTTCGAGTTCCTGCATCAGTGCGGTGATCGCATGATCTGTTCCGCGCTCGCAGGCCAGGCGTACCGCTTCGACTTCAACAGCGACACGGGCCTCGTACAGGTCCATCACCAGTTCAGGCGAGAGCGAGCGGCAGAAAAAGCCGCGTCCTGAATGAAAGGTCAGAAAGCCTTCGGCCACTAGCCGGTTCAAGGCTTCGCGGATTGGTGTACGCGAGGCGTTGAGTTGGGTGGCCAATGCACTTTCATTGATGCGGGCATCCGGCTTGAAGGCGAAATCCGCCGCCATGCGCCGCAACGCTTCGTACAATCGGTCAACATTGCTTTCTGCCTTGGACATATCCGCTCCTCTTGGCGCCGAGATTAGGACGGGATTGACATGTGTGCAAGATGTAATGCAATTCTGTATACAATTTTGAACACGATTCTGCAGGGGAGTGAAATGAGCAATCAGATGAACGGCGCCGAGGCGATGATGCGGATGCTTGAGGCGCAAGGCGTGCAGCATATCTTTGGCCTTTGCGGCGACACCACGCTGCCGTTCTACGACGCCATGCTGCGGCTCGATCACAACATCACTCACGTTCTGACCCGTGATGAGCGCAGCGCGATGTATATGGCCGATGGTTATTCCCGCGTGACCGGGCGTGTCGGTGTGGCCGAGGGGCCATCGGGTGGCGGGGCGACCTATATCCTGCCAGGACTGATCGAGGCGTCTGAAAGCTCTTATGCAGTGCTCGGCATCACCACGGATATCTCGGTGTCGTCTTATGGGAAATACCCACTGACCGAGGTGAACCAGGAGGCGCTGATGGCGCCGCTGACCAAGTGGAACACGGTGATCAAACGCGCAGACCACATTCCTCGCATGGTTCGCGCGGCATTTCGGGCAATGACCACCGGGCGGTCAGGCGCGGCGCATATCGGGCTGCCTTATGACGTTCAATATGACCCTGTTGATGTGTCTGACATCTGGGCCGATGCGGCTACCGCGACCTATCCTGCTTATCCTCAGGTGCCGGCACCAGGAGCGGCTCAGGCAGCAGTCGAGGCAATTGTGTCGGCCAAGAACCCGCTGATCGTTTGCGGTGGCGGTGTTGTCATTGCGCGGGCTTGGGATGAACTTGATCGCTTGGCCACCCGGCTGGACATACCGGTTGCAACCTCGATCTCGGGGCAGGGATCATTGGCCGAAACGCATCCGAATTGTTTGGGTGTCGTCGGGTCCAATGGTGGCACCGACGAAACATGGGAAATGATGGAGGCGGCCGATCTGGTCGTGTTCATGGGCTGTCGTGCCGGCTCGACCACGACGGCTCGGTGGGAGGCGCCAAAACTCGGCACCCGGATCGTCCATTTCGACAACGACCCGATGGTGATGAATGCCAATTACCGAACCGAAGTCGCCGTAGTAGGCGATTTGCGGCTTGCGCTGGCCGAAGTCAACGCGGTGCTAGACAGGTTCGACCAGGGGGCCAAAACTTTTGGCGGTGCTGCCGCAATTGCAGAAAAGAAAAAGCGCAAATTTGAAGTATTCGAGAAACTCGCACAGTCTTCTCAGGCGCCGATCCGACCCGAACGGGTGATCGCCGCACTGATGAAGGTGTTGCCAGAGGACGCCACCGTCGTGTCCGATCCCGGCACCAGTTGCCCCTATTTCTCGGCCTACTATCAGTTGCCGAAACCTGGGCGGCATTTCATTACCAACCGGGCACATGGTGCGTTGGGGTATTCGCTTTCGGCGGCGTTGGGTGCGTGGTACGGGCGACCAACCTCGAAAACCGTGGCGCTGATGGGCGACGGGTCGTTCGGATTCACTTGCGGTGAGTTGGAAACCGTCTGCCGTGCGCGTGCGCCCATCACATATGTCGTGTTTTCGAACTCCAACTTCGGCTGGATCAAGGCCAGCCAGTTCGCGGACAAGGATGCACGGTATTACAACGTCGATTTCAACCAAACCGATCATGCAGCGATCGCAGCGGCCTATGGTGTCAAAAGTTGGCGGGTCGAGAACCCTGCCGATCTGGAAAAGGTGCTCGCCGAGGCGGTTGCACACGATGGACCGACACTGATCGACGTTGTCTGCCAAGCGCTTGAGGAAAGCAACGCCCCGGTACGACGCTGGATGGGATGATCGCCGTCTTGAAAGGACTCTGGTAGAGCCGTTCTGCTGCGAAGTGGCGGAGTCCCGAGGGTTTCACCAGTTACTCTGTCTTTATCAGTTTCGCCAATTCGGCACGGTCTTCATCGCTCCAGGCCGAAGGGTCTTCGCCATGTGCGACCACCGCGTGAAGCTCCATCAATTTCCAGACCTCGTCCTCGGTCGCCGCAACGACTTTTCCGGGGCAGGCCTCCATGCCGGGATAATCCTTGCAGGCGTATGAAAACGACTGTGACATCGTGTTCTCCTTTCGCGGGTTTGAGATGGGTCAGAATGTGTCGAAGGCAGGTGCGTTTGCCGGCAGGGTGATCCACGGTTGTTTATGTGAAACGAAGACATGGTTCTTTGGTGTCGCGATGGTTGGGTCATCCAGCGTCACGGCGGCGAACCAGGCGTCCCCGCTCCAGTCCTGGCCTTCGACCTCGTGACCTGCGGCATAGGTCAGGGTGGTGCCGCAATCGCCGCAAAATCCGCGCCTGACTCCGGGCGTCTTTTCACAAAACTTGATTTTCCCCTTGGTTACCGAGAACTCGCTGGACGGAACCTTGGCCCAGGTCACGAAAGCCCCTCCCAGCGCCATTTGGCACGAACGGCAATGGCAATGAGCAGAGAAATCGGGCGCCTGTTCGATCCGGTATCTGACGGCACCGCAGTAACATCCGCCTTCGTGTTGCGTTGAGCCGGTGGCCATGTCCAACCTCCCTTCTTACCTCTCAAGGTAAAGAATGTCTTTCATACTTTAGAAGAAATCTTCGCCTTGTATGCTATGAGACTTGAGGAAATCGGCGGATCGTGCAACAAAATTAATTTGTATACTTGTTAGAAATACTATCGAATGAACTGGCTGAAGCTTCCCCCTCTCAATGGATTGCGCGCCTTTTCGGCAGTAGCCGAAACCGGTAGTTTCTCTCTTGCCGCGGGGCGGTTGAACGTCACCCACGCTGCTGTCAGCCAGCAGGTTCGATTGCTGGAGGACCGGCTGGGAACGCCACTGGTCACGAGAGTTGGGCGTGGGATTGAACTGACCGAGGAAGGGATAGCGCTTGCGCGGGATCTGGAGGTTGGATTTGCCACTATCGGGCGTGGTGTCGAGCGTCTGACCGACAGCCTGGCCAACAGACCGGTTCAAATCACCATGTCGCCCGCGTTTGCCGTTGAATGGCTGCTTCCACGCATGGCCGCGTTTCAACAAAGCAATCCCGACATCACATTGATGCTAAACCCGACTGCCGATTTGGTCGAGCTGAAGCCCGGCGGAGTCGATATTGCGATCCGGTATCGTGACAAGCGCCGCCCGGTCAGCGATGTCGAGCCGTTGCTATTGTCGGACATGGTGTTGATCGGCGCGCCGGAACTGGTTGCCGGACGGGACTTGTCCGATCCGGCATCTCTGATGGACTTGCCCTGGTTGCAGGAACTTGGCACCAACGAGGCTGCAGAGTGGCTGACTTATCACGGAGTAGTGCAGGATCGCCCTTTGGTGGTCCATCAGATGCCGGGAAACCTGATCATGAATGCGGTGCGGCGTGGGGACGGGATCACATATAGCAGCCGTGCGTTCTTTCAAGAGGACATCGATGCGGGCCGTATTGTTGAGTTGTTCTCCGAAAAGCTTTTCGGTGTCTACTATGTCGAAACCCGCCCCGGGGTATTGCGGCCTGCGGTCAGAACCTTTGTGAACTGGCTGAGATTGCAGGCCGAAACAGTCACTGTGTAGTGCGGTCTCAGATCCGGCGAGCGGTTCCTGAAACCCTGATACCTTCTCCGGGTTGTTCACCAATTTCGGCATGTAGCAGCGATCTTGCGCCCATGTCTTCGCCTTGAACGATGTCAATTGCGCCGCCGTGTGGCCAGCCGATATCCCTAAGGTAACCTGCCAGCGCCGCCGCCGCCGCGCCTGTAGCCGGATCTTCCAGCACGCCGCCAACGGCAAAGGCGTTACGGCTGTGAAACCTGCGCGGGGTTTCCAGCCACAGCAGGCTAATCGTGGTGAAACCGTTCAATTCCATAAATTTTGCACCTAGGTTCAGGTCGTAGTCTATTTGTGCAAGTTTCGACCGGTCCTTCAGCGCAAGGATCAGGTGGTCGTTGCCCGCATTGGCGACGGCCGGGGACAGGGTTGGGTTCAGATCATCGTCATCCAGTGCAAACAAGGCCAACGCGGAGTCCAGGGTTTCTACGTCAACCACTCGACTATGGGTGGGCGGAGAAATCAGCGCGGCTTGTACCCGCGTCTCACTTCGCGCGCCTTCAACTGAAATCTGTGCGTCATTCAGATGCAGCGCAAAGGTGCCGTCGCCAAACCGTTCCGCCAGGTTCGCCCCCAGTGCAATCGTAGCGTGGCCGCAAAATGCGACCTCCCCTGCCGGAGCGAAAAAGCGAACCCGCCAACCTTCTCCCTTAGGGGCTGCAAAAGCAGTTTCGGAATAACCGACTTCCGCAGCAATTCGCTGCATTTCGGAATCCGGAGGCAGGGCATCGGCGATGAATACACCGGCAGGGTTGCCGCCTTGGGCACCATCAGCAAAAGCAGCGATGCGTTCGACATGAGTTGTCATAGGTCTAACTCCTTTAAAAACGGCTCTCCGGCAAGCCAGAGAACCAGGTGCCCTCAATTGATACGGGCGAGAAAATCTTTCATCTCGGTTGCGATCTCGGTCCCATATTCTTCCAGCGCGAAATGGCCGGTGTTGAGCATGTGGAACTCTAGGTCTTTTAAATCGCGCTTATAGGGATGAGCCCCTTCGTCGGGAAAAATCACGTCGTTTTTCCCCCACATCAGAAGCGCGGGCGGTTGATGCTCGCGAAACAGGGCCTGCCATTTCGGGTACTCGCCGACATTGGTGCCGTAATCCAGAAACATCTCAAGCTGCACTTCCTGATTGCCAGGGCGGTCCAGCAGGTATTGCACGTGCCAGAAGTTGTCGGGGCTGATGGCATCGGGATCCTGAGTTCCGTGAGTGAATTGCCATTTGGTTGCATCCATTGTCAGAAAGGCGCGAAGAGCATCGCCGTTTTCCGTAGATGGGTCTGCCCAATAGGCTTTGATCGGTTCCCAGAACTCGCGCAACCCCTCTTCGTACGCGTTGCCGTTCTGAATGATAAAGCCCGTCACCCGTTCCGGGTCGTCCGCGAACATGCGAAAGCCGACCGGAGCCCCATAGTCCATCAGATACACTGAGTACTGGTCAACGCCTTTGGCGTTCAACAATTCGGTTACAATCCGTGCAGCGCCTTCAAAACTGTAATCGTATTCGGCGGCATCGGGCATGTCAGATGCTCCGAAACCGGGATAGTCCGGCGCGATCACATGATAATTCTCGGAAAGTTCGGGAATCAGGTTGCGGAACATGTGCGACGAGGTGGGAAAGCCATGCAGCAATAGAACCGTCGGATTCGTCGGATCTCCGGCTTCGCGATAAGCAATCTTCATTCCGCCAATTGTTTCCGTTCTAAAGACGGTCGCATTCGCGCCGGTCTGACCGGCAGTCGCAGGTAGTGCAAGCAAAGCGGTAGCGGCCACCGCCATGGCGGTGTTTGAAAAAATCCGTCTCATGGTTCAGTCCTTTGGGTTTGGGGTGATGGGCGCGACGCCCGGAAAGCGACCTCAGCCTTTTGTAGCGTCGGCCAACTCGTCTTTCAGGCGCTGGTTTTCGGCCTGAAGTTGTACCAGTTGTTGTCCCAGCGCATTGAGATGTGGGCGTAGTTCTTCTTCGGTGAAGCGAGGTGTGATGTGACGAGGGCAATTCCAGTCCAAACCCTCGACACGAATGATCACCGCTCGTTCTGCCGTCGCATCAGCGCCTTCGGGAAAAAGGCTGGCCGCAGCGGCTTTGCCTTCGGAGAACTCGACGCGGCCCAGAATCTTGAGACGACGCTGATTGGCGTAATCCATCAGGATCATCGCAATCCTGTCATTGCCATCCAGATTGCCGCGCGAGATGTATTGTTTGTTGCCGGAAAAATCGGCGTAACCAATTGTAGTCGGCCCAAGCACTTTCAAAAAACCGACGGGACCGCCGCGATGCTGGACATAGGGCCAACCGGTTTCGGATACGCTCGCCTGATAGAACCCGTCGCGGCCTTCGATGAATGCCTTCTCGGCGGGGCCGATCTGGTGACCCTGCTGCGGGCCACCTTCGATGAATTTTGCATAAGTTTCTGCTGATCCCATCCGCTCCTGTTGGGCGCGGACAGTGGGTGTGAAGGTTAGTTCGGAAAAGGCGCGTGGCATGACTTTCCTTTCAAAGACCCAGATCGGACAAGCCGGGATGATCGTCGGGGCGAGGGCCAAGCGGCCAGTGGAACAGGCGATCCTGCTCGGAAATCGGTAGATCGTTCAGCGATGCGTGGCGGTGTGCCATGCGGCCATCTTGAGCGAACTCCCAGTTCTCGTTCCCATAGGAGCGGAACCAATGCCGGCTGTCATTCCGCCATTCATAGGCATAGCGCACGGCGATACGGTTGTCGGAAAAGGCCCAGAGCTCCTTGATCAGACGATAGTCCAGTTCCGAATGCCATTTCCGGGCCAGAAAGGAATGGATCACATCGTGACCGGATAGGAACTCGGCTCGGTTCCGCCACTGGCTGTCGTCGGTGTAAGCTGGCGTCACGATATCCGGGTTGCGGCTGTTCCACGCGTTTTCGGCCATTCGCACCTTTTGCGCGGCGGTTTCCAGCGTGAAGGGCGGAAGAGGAGGGCGGTTCATATGAAAGGTCGCTTTCAGGCAAGAGTGGCGACGAGTATCGCCAGGGCCAGCAGAACTGGCAGATGTTGAGGGGGAAACAGACTGGCGCGGCGTCGCATGGTTTATCTCCGAGTGCGTACTGATCGGTAAACTTAAGCTCTAAAGTGTACTGATCGGTAAATGATTTCAAGTGTGAAACGGAAAAAAGTGTCTGTGCCTGAATGCTGAAGTGGTTAAGATGCAGATTTCTAAGGGTTTTGGCAGAGCATTTGCCTTCTGCGTCCTCGGGAACTATGTACTGTTCGGTACACTATGGAGCCGAATCATGCGTCCGAACAAACGGGATGAACTGGTCCGAAAAGCGCTGCAGGTCTTCTACCGCGATGGATTTCATGCCACCGGAATGGACAAGCTTGTGACGGAAACCGGAGTCTCAAAGACCTCGATGTACAAGCACTTCCGCACAAAGGAAGAGTTAATCCTTGCCGCACTGAGACTTCGGGACGAGAATTTTCGAAACTGGTTCCTGCGCCGCATTCAGGAACTGGCGGATACGCCTGCCGGACAACTTCTTGCGGGCTTTGATGCGCTGGCCGAATGGTTCGAAGAAGACGGTTATCGCGGTTGCATGTTCATCAAGGCTGGGGCCGAGTACCAGGAAAAGGATCACCCGATCCATGCGCAAGCTGCTGAACACAAGCGGCTGATTTTGAATCACATTGTGCATCTGGCCCGCCAAGCAGGTGCCCGGAATCCGGAAAAGTTGGGAAGCCAGCTTTTGTTGCTCAAGGAAGGCGCAATCGTGTCTTCAGTTTTGCTGAACACCAGTCAGCCCGCGATGGATGCCAAAGATGCGGCCGAGGTATTGTTGAAGGCCGCGCTGACGTGACGGGGGCCGAGCTATTCGCCACTCAACCTCATTTGGCGCACAGCAAGATCGCGCATGATCTCTTCCGAGCCGCCACCTATGACCTTGACCTCACGCCAGACCCGTTCGACCGGGTTGCCTGACATATACCCGGCCCCGCCGAAAACCTGTAACGCTTCGGAGGTGACGAATTCCAGTGCTTTGCTCGCCTGCACCTTGGACTTGGCAATCTCGGCGGCCGGCATCAGGCCTTGACTAATGCCCCAGCATATCCGCTCAAGATAGGCTTCGATCATATCGATCCGGGCCGACATCTCGGCGAATTTGTGAGCTATCACCTGATGTTCAATCAGGTATTTACCGAACGTCCGACGTTGTCTCGCCCACTCAAGCGCTGATTTGTAACACAGCCGCATCATCCCCAAGCTGCCCGCAACCATGGCAAGGCGTTCGTGGTTGAAGTTGCTCATTATCGCGAGAAAGCCCTTGTTCTCGGGTCCGATCAGGGCCGGTGCCGGAACCAGGCAATTGTCGAAATTTAGCATAGCCTGCTCTGAGCAGTGCCATCCCATCTTTTCTCCCAGAGGTGTGCGGGAGAAGCCGGGTGTGTCGGCCTCGATCAGGAACAACGAGATTCCGGTCAGGCCGGACCCGCCGGTTCGGGCACCCACGACGAACCACTGTGAGTCCATGCCACCTGTTATGAACGCCTTGGCGCCGTTCAGCACCCAGCCATGCGACGTGCGCTCGGCTTTCATTTTCAGGTTTGCCACGTCCGACCCGCCGCCCGGCTCGGTGATTGCCAGTGAAGAATTCATCCGTCCGGCCACGATCTCCGGGACCACTGTCTGCTTGAATTCTTCACTGGCAAACTGAACGATCGGTCCCAGCGAAATCATGCGCCCGCCAACAGCGGCCGCCACGCCCGACGCGCCACAGCCAAACGCAAGTTCGGTATAGTCGGCGCGCATAAAGGCGTCGTCAAAACCCAACCCGCCAAATTCCTCGGGGATGCCGAAACCAAATACACCCAAAGCCCCCAGTTTTTGGTGCAACTCCAACGGGACTGCCCGTTTCGCTTCCCACTGATCGACGAAAGGTCTGACTTCGCTGTCAAAAAACCGTGCGAGATTGGCGCGATACGCCTCGCGTTCGGGCGTCATGAAGGGCGAAAGGCAGGTCAAGGTATCTTCTTCCCCGGGGTGCGGGCATGTTCCGTGGCGTCGCAATCCATCGCCGCCCGTTGACCGCTTGCGTGCATGGCGGCAACCTAAAAACACAGCGGGCGATCTGAAAAGCGCGGCCCGCGACAAAGCTGCAAGAATGTCGCGCGACGCCGGATCGGTCGCACGTTGTCAACGGAGGGGTGCCATGGCTTTCATCAGCCGGGTTGAACGCGACAGCGAAACATTCGCCCGAAATCGGGCAGATATGCTGGCGATGGTGGATGAGTTGCGCACGCTCGAAGCCCGCGCCGTTGCCCTATCCGAACAGCGGCGCGACAGAATGGCCGAGCGCGGCCAACTGACCCCGCGAGACAGGATGGCTGCTCTGTTGGATCCGGGCATGCCGTTTTTGCAGTTGCACAGTCTGGCCGGATATCTGGTGGACACGGATGATCCGACAAAATCCGTGCCCGGCGCATCGGTCATTGCCGGAATCGGTTTTGTCTCGGGGGTGCGATGCATGATCGTTGTTGATGACAGCGGCATCAAGGCAGGCGCAATGGTCGAGATGACGGCTGCGGCCTTTTTGTCGGCGCAGGAAATCGCGTTGAAACAAAAACTCCCCTTCGTGCATCTGGTGGAAAGCGCCGGGGCAAACCTGATGGAATACCGGGTTGAACTGTGGGCCAATGGCGGCAAGCTGTTCCGCAATCTGGCGCGGCTTTCGACGGCAGGTCTGCCCAATCTGGCGGTTCTGCACGGTCCTTCGACTGCGGGCGGGGCCTATATGCCTGGGCTGGCAGATTATGTGATTGGCGTCAAAAAGAACGGCATGGCGGCTCTTGCCGGAGTAGCTTTGGTGCATGCCGCGACCGGTGAAAAGGCCAATGACCGTGATCTTGGCGGCTCTGAAATGCATGCGCAGACCAGCGGTCTGGTCGAATATCTGGCCGAGGACGACGCACATGGGATCGAAATCGCGCGCGATGTCGTGCGCCGCTTGGACTGGAACAAATCTCTTCTCCAGCCACGGGCACGAGAGATTGCGCAGCCTAAATACGACATCGGCGATATCGCCGGGCTAGTGCCAATCAATTACCGCGTTTCCTATGACATGCGCGAGGTGGCGGCGCGCATCGTCGACGGGTCGGACTTTCAAGATTTCAAGCCGCGCTACGGTGCCTCGACCGTTTGTCTTAAGGCGGCGATCAACGGCATTTCGGTGGGTATCATCGGCAACAACGGTCCGATTGATCCGGCAGGTGCAACCAAGGCCGCGCAATTCATTCAGCTGTGCGGCCAGTCCGATATTCCAATCATTTTTCTGAACAACACAACCGGCTACATGGTTGGCACCGAATACGAGCAGGCGGGGATGATCAAACACGGCGCCAAGATGATACAGGCGGTAACTTCGGTCGATGTGCCGCGTATCACACTCTATATTGGGGCGAGTTTCGGTGCCGGAAATTATGGAATGTCGGGGTTTGCTTACGAGCCCGATTTCCTGTTTGCCTGGCCCAACGCCACAACCGGCGTCATGGGTGGCGAACAGGCGGCCGCCACAATGGCAATTGTGGCCCGCGCTGGGGCCAGACGCAAGGGCGAGGAAGTGGATGAAGCGCAGATGGAAAAGCAAAGCGCGCTGATTGCCGCGCATTTCGACCGTCAGGCAGGAGCATTCTATACTTCGGGGCGATGCCTTGACCATGGTGTCATTGACCCGCGCGACACCCGCCGCGTGCTAGGTTTCTGTCTGGAAACCTGCCTGGAAGGACGCGCGCGCAAGGTCAAACCCGGAGCATATGGCGTGGCGAGGTTTTGAGCATGGTTTTCGACACGATACTTGTCGCCAACCGGGGCGAGATTGCCGCGCGCGTGATCCGCACGGCGCGTGATCTGGGTTTGCGGACCGTTGCCGTATTCACCAGCGCCGATGCCGCCTCTCCACATTTGCAACTGGCCGATCATTCCATCTGGATCGGTGAAGGGCCGGTTGCAGACAGCTATTTGTGTGCGCGAAAAATCCTGGACGCGGCAAAACGGGCCAACGCCGGGGCGATCCACCCCGGATACGGGTTTCTCTCCGAAAACGCCGAGTTCGCCGAAGCTGTGGCCAAGGCTGGGTTGACATTCATCGGCCCCGGTCCGGAAGCCATCCGGGCAATGGGCAACAAGGCCGAGGCCAAGCGCCTGATGAGAGCGGCCGGCGTGCCCTGCGTGCCCGGCTACGAAGGTGGGGATCAATCCGACGCTGCGTTTGCAAAGGCAGCGGAGGGGATAGGCTATCCACTGATGATCAAGGCGGCGGCTGGCGGTGGTGGGCGCGGCATGCGGTTGGTCAACGCTCCCGTGGAACTGGAAAATGCTCTGGCGCGGGCCAGATCCGAGGCTGCGAATGCCTTTGGCTCGCAAGAGTTGATCTTGGAAAAAGCCATTATCGCTCCGCGCCACGTCGAGTTTCAGATTTTTGCCGACGGCGATGGTAACGTTATTCACCTTGGCGAGCGCGACTGTTCGATTCAGAGGCGGCATCAGAAGATCATCGAAGAGGCCCCATGCCCGGTGATGACACCGGATCTGAGGGACCGCATGGGGGCCGCCGCCGTCGAAGCCGCGCGCGCTGTTGATTACCTGGGCGCGGGTACAGTGGAATTCCTGCTTGATGCCGAGGGTGAGTTCCATTTTCTCGAAATGAACACCCGGCTGCAGGTCGAGCATCCGGTGACCGAAATGATCACCGGCCTTGATCTGGTAGCCATGCAAATAACCGTGGCGCAGGGTGTCCCTCTGGCAATGGGTCAGAGTGATGTGGCCCTGAGCGGTCACGCGATCGAGGCACGTCTCTATGCCGAAGACCCCGGCAGCGGGTTTCTCCCGGCAACAGGCCCGGTTCATCTGTGGCGCCCTGCAAGTGGACCCGGGATTCGCGTGGATGCCGGGATTGCCCAAGGGCAGTCGATCACTCCTCACTACGATCCGCTGTTGGCCAAGATCGTTGCCCATGGACCCACACGTGAGGTCGCGAGAGCGAGGTTGATCCGTGCCTTGCAAGATACTGTCTTATTGGGAACCGTGACAAATGCGGGATTACTGACGGACATCCTGAGCGAACCAGATTTCGTTCAGGGCAAAGCAACGACGGCTTTTTTGAACGGCAGCACTGTCGCACAGAACTCCGCCCCCCAAGCTTCCGGACAGATCGCCCTGGCCGTTGCGCTGCTACTCGAAGACGCGCGGGCACTTGCTCTTGCACGCGCCGGTTTTGTTGCGCCGGATCAATTGGGATGGTCGAACACTCGGATTCCGCCCCGCAAGCTTTCCGCACTTCTGTCCGGTGCGCTGGTAGAGTTTTCTGTAACCTCCAATCCGGGAGGCTGGAGGATTGCGGTGGATGGCCAGACCTTCGACGTGGAAATGGAATGTAACGGCCCCGAGGTCGTAGCCCGAATTAACGACGACCAGATACGGGCGGTGGCCCACGTCGCCGATGGCGAGGTGATGCTGGCGATGGGGGGTGACCGGCTTACGCTGCGCCTGCAACGGGCAGGGCATACCGAAGAGGAGGGATCAGATGGGGGAGGTATCACCGCTCCGATGCCGGGGCTAGTGCAAATTCTAAGCGTGAGTGCGGGCGCGAAAGTGCGCAAGGGACAGACGCTGGCGGTGCTTGAGGCGATGAAAATGCAGCAACAGATCCTGGCCCCGCAGGATGGTTGCGTGGTTCGGGTGCATATTGTGGCGGGACAACAAGTGTCCGCCGGTGATCTGATGTTTGAGATCGAAGAGGAAAAATGATGGAGCAGGCAGGGGATTTTCTGGAAGAAAGCGAGGTGCTGGACAAGGTTTTGACGGATGTGTCGGGCGATCAATGGGACATCGTTACCCAGTTCAAGGAATGGACGCTGAACGATGTGCTGGTTCACCTGCATTTCTGGAACGGTATGGCCGATCTATCCTTGCGGGATCAGGACGCGTTTCAGGCCCGTGTTGCCGAAACTTTGGCCGGGATCGAGACAGCGGGGTTCCGGGCCACGGAAAACGCGATGGTCCCCGAGAGAAGAGAGGAGCTGCGCGCTGCGTGGCGCACACTCTACCGCGACATGGGTGTGCGTTGGGCTGAGCTTGACCCCAAGCAGCGGTTGAAATGGGTCGGGCCCGATATGTCTGTCCGCTCTTCGATCACCGCGCGGCAGATGGAAACATGGGCGCATGGACAGGCGGTATTCGACATTCTTGGCGCCCGGCGGCAGGAAACGGACAGGATCAGGAATATCGTGATCCTTGGGGTCAACACTTTTGGTTGGGCCTATAAAGTACATGGGCACGAGGTGCCAAATGTCATGCCGCGTTTGGAACTGACCGCGCCGTCCGGCGCAGTTTGGGAATTTGGCGACAGCAGTGAGAACAGAATAACCGGCTCGGCGGTGGAGTTCTCGCAGGTCGTCACCCAAACCCGCAATATCGCGGACACCAGCCTTCGCGTCGAGGGGGCGGTTGCGCAGGAGTGGATGTGCATCGCACAGTGCTTTGCAGGCGGACCCGAAACGCCCCCGCCTCCAGGCCTGCGCCGTCGAAATACGACCTGAGCGCCAGAGACGTTGCGTTGCGACGTTCAAGACGCGGCGTCACCACAGTTGGCGGGATGCGGTCGTACGGATAGCGTGTCGGAAAACTCGGATCGGAGGAGCAGGAATGACTCTGTTTACCAGCACAGCCAGTTGGGTCACTGACGAACACCGCATGTTCGCCGAAATGGCGGGGCGGTTTCTGGACGCCGAGCTTGCGCCCAATATCGAAACCTGGGTTGACAACGGTGTAGTGGACCGTGAGTTCTGGCGGAAAGCGGGCGCTACCGGCCTGATGGCGGGCGCCATTCCCGAAGAGTATGGCGGCGTCGGCGGCGGTATGGGGTTCGATGCTGTCACCATCTATGAACAGACCTCACGCGGGGATGCGGGTTGGGGCTATGGTATCCAGTCGATCGTGACCCACTACATCACCGCCTATGGCAGTGAGGATCAGAAACAGAAATGGCTGCCCAAGCTTGCCTCGGGCGAAATGGTGGGTGCCATCGCCATGACCGAACCGGGCACAGGCTCTGATTTGCAAGCGGTTCGTACCACAGCCGATAGGGACGGAAACTCCTATCGCATCAACGGCTCCAAAATTTTCATTACAAATGGCCAGACCGCCGACCTGGTGATCGTAGTTGCCAAAACCGACAGGAACCAAGGCGCCAAGGGCGTGTCGCTGATCGCCGTCGAAACCGACGGGGCGGGTGGGTTCCGGCGTGGGCGCAATCTCAAGAAGCTGGGGATGAAGGCCAACGACACGGCCGAGCTGTTCTTTGAAGATGTCAAAGTGCCGATGACCAACCTGATCGGCCCGGAGGAGGGGCAGGGCTTTTATCAATTGATGAAGCAACTGCCGTGGGAACGCCTGACCATCGGCATCATGGCGCTGGGCGCCATCGATTTCGCCCTCGCCGAGACCGTGAAATACGTGCAGGAGCGCAAGGCCTTCGGTCAACGCGTCATGGATTTCCAGAACACCCGTTTCAAGCTGGCCGAATGCAAGACCAAGGCCGAGGTGCTACGCAGTTTCGTCAACGACTGCATCGCCAAGCTGGACCGCGGAGAGCTGGATGCCGCCACTGCCTCGATGGTGAAATACTGGGGCTCCGAGGTGCAGAACGAAATCATGCACGAATGCCTGCAGCTTTTCGGAGGCTACGGTTTCATGATGGAGTATCCCATTGCGCGGCTCTACGCAGATGCGAGGGTGCAAATGATCTATGGCGGAACCAACGAGGTGATGAAGGAACTCATCGCCCGGTCGATTGACGTCTAGTCCCGACGGAGGTTGTTTAACGGAGCGCCTTCAGCGCTCTCGGCTTATTCTGGATGAGGGACGCTGTCCCTCATACTCCCTGGAGAATTTATCACCAGAAAGAAGCGGGATTTCTGCCCGCACTTAGCCGTGTTTTCAGGGCAGAAGTTGAGCTTCAAGCCAGTTCCGGAATGACTTCAACGGTGCCGATGCGGCCTTGTTCTGCGGCCAGACCAGATAATAGTCACCAAGACTGACGCGGGGGGCGTCGAAGGCAGGGACCAGCCTGCCATTTTCGATGTCCTGAGCCACCAGATAGCTGGGCAGCAAGGCCACACCCAACCCGTGAATTGTTGCCTGTATCATTGTCGAAAACTGATCGAACAGCATTCCCTTGAGACCGCTTGCCGCAGTGTTCTGAGCTTCGAACCAGCGCTCCCATGCGTCCGGACGCGTATCCAGATGCAGCAAGGGTGCATTCATCAGCCAATCGGCGGTGGAGTCATCGGGCCGTAAATGAGGCGCGCAGACTGGCAGGACTTCTTCACGCATGATCCTGAGGTAGCTGACCCCGGCCCAATCCTGACGCCCGAAATGAATAGCAGCATCAAATGGTTCCACCGCGAAATCGAATGGTTTCAGCCGCGTGTTCAGGTTCACCGAAACTTCCGGGTGCTGCCGTGCGAAATCCTGAAGGCGAGGCGCCAACCAATGCATTCCGAACGCTGGCAGGATCGAAAGATGCAGCGAGCCACCGGTGGGGTTGGCCTTGAGCTTGAGCGAGGCTTGCGCCAGTTGATGCAGCGCGCCGCGCGCAGCTTGTACATATTCTCTTGCGGCTGGCGTCAGCTGCAGACGCATTTGATTGCGTTGGATCAGGTTGACGCCCAATTGTTCCTCTACGGCTTTCAACTGTCGGCTGATAGCGCTTTGTGTCAGCGACAACTCGTCTGCGGCAGCTGACGCGCTTCCTAAACGATCCACGGCTTCCAGGGCCAAAAGCGAAGAGATCGAAGGCAAAAACCGTCGTGGTGCAATCATATGACTTTCCCTCATGCCTTTGAAATGGAATATCATTGGATTTTTGCGCTGAATAGGCGGAGAAAGGCAAGAATCGCAAGTATCGAAGGTGAATTGGCATGACTTATCAGAACAATTCTTCAGGGTTTCAGCGCGCCGGACGGCTTGATGGGATCGAACTGTCAGAAATCGTTCAGATTTCGGAACATGCCGCGCGCCTGCGGACGCAGGGCGTTGATGTGATTGCGCTGAGTACGGGGGAGCCAGACTTCCCGACACCGGCCCATGTGGTCGAAGCCGCTCATCGCGCAGCACTGGAAGGGCAGACCCGTTATCCCGCCACTGCCGGAACACCTTCGTTGCGCGCGGCCATCGCCGCAGAAGCTGAAGCCGAGGCCGCCAATGTGATTGTTTCCACTGGCGCCAAACAAGTGCTGGCGGGTGCGTTTCTGGCCACACTCGATTCAGGCGACGAGGTTATCACCACGGCACCTTTCTGGACCAGCTATGCCGATATGGTGAAATTGGCGGGCGGGATGCCGGTGGTTCTGGATTGCCCCGGTGAGCAGGGATTTAAGTTGACGCCTGAGCAGTTGGAGGCGGCGATAACCCCGCGCACCCGCTGGGTGTTGCTGAATACCCCTTCGAACCCGACCGGCGCGGTTTATTCCGAGGGAGAGTTGCAGGCGCTGGGCGCGGTGTTGGAACGGCATCCCAATGTCTGGGTGATCTCCGACGAAATCTATCAGCATCTCTCGTACGTTCCCTTCACTCCTTTCGTGCAGGCGGTGCCGTCGCTGGCTGGCCGCACGTTGACCGTGAACGGCGTGTCCAAAGCCTATTCCATGACCGGCTGGCGCATTGGCTGGGGCATCGGCCCGGCACCACTGATCAAGGCGATGGTGGCGGTGCAGGGGCAAATCACGTCGGGTGCTTGTTCGATTGCGCAGGCCGCGGCGCTGGAGGCGATCACAGGGCCACAAGAGTTGCTGACGGAACGCCGGGCCGAGATGCAGGCGCGCCGCGACCTTGTGGTTTCCGGACTGAACGCGGCCGGTCTGGCCTGTGCCAAACCGGATGGGGCGTTCTATGTCTTTCCGAAGACACCCGTCAAAATGCCTGTGGATCATGAGTTCTGCAGTTATCTTCTGGACGAGGTGGGCGTTGCGCTGGTGCCGGGGCGCGCCTTCGGGATGCCTGGGCATTTGCGCCTGTCTTTCGCCTATGCAACAGACAGCCTGACCGAAGGGCTTGCACGTATCGCCCGCGCTGTCGAAGCACTGTAACAAGACCTGAAAAAAAGACCGAGCCATGGACCGCGCCCAAATCGTTCACGACAATTTCCTGACCCGTGTTGCCGAACGCGACCTGCCTGCCGGAGCACTGCCGCAGCCGGGGCTGAACGGGACCGACGCGGTCTCGCTGTTCCGGTCTCAGGTGCTCAGCCGCGCGCTTGACCGGACTAGCCGGGCGATGCAGAAGTCGGGGCAGGGGTTTTATACCATCGGCTCGTCGGGTCATGAGGGGATGGCAGCAGTGGCTCATGCCCTGCGTCCAACAGATATCGCTTTTCTGCACTATCGCGATGCGGCCTTTCAAATTGCCCGCGCCGAGCAGGTGCCCGGCCAGCAGATCGCTTGGGACATGCTGCTGAGCTTTGCCTGTTCCAAGGAAGATCCGACCTCTGGCGGGCGGCACAAGGTACTGGGGTCAAAGGCGTTGATGATCCCGCCGCAGACCTCGACGATCGCCAGCCATCTGCCCAAGGCAGTAGGTGCCGCCTATAGTCTGGGGGCCGCGCGCAGGCATGACCCGGAACATCGTCAACTGCCCGAGGACGGGATTGCCATGTGTTCTTTCGGCGATGCCTCGGCCAACCACTCGACGGCTCAGGGGGCAATCAACACGGCCGGGTGGACCAGTGTGCAATCGACTCCGCTGCCGCTATTGTTCGTGTGCGAGGACAACGGTATCGGTATCTCGACCAGGACACCCAAGGGCTGGATTCAGGCGTCGATGGAGCATCGACCGGGGATCAGGTATTTTCAGGCCAACGGGCTCGATATTTTTGAGACCTATGCGGTTGCCCTTGAAGCCGCCAATTATGTGCGCTCGCGGCGAAAGCCGGCGTTTCTGCATCTCAAGACCGTGCGCCTTTACGGCCATGCGGGCGCAGATGTGCCGACAACTTATCTGGGCAAGGCTGAGGTCGAGGCGGACGAGGCCAATGATCCGCTGTTGCACACGGTGCGACTGCTGGATCAGGCCGGGGCGCTGTCGCCCGATCGGGCGCTGAAGATCTATGAAGAGACCTGCGCCCGTACAGATCGCATCGCTGCGGAGGCCGCCAGCCGTCCGCATCTGGCCAATGCGACCGAGGTAGTGGCCAGTTTGATCCCGCCCAAGCGCGCCTGCAAACCTACCAACGGACCCAGCGCCGAAGCCCGCGCCGCCGCATTCGGTGGCGACATGCGTGCGCTGGGCGATCCGCAGCCGATGAGCCGTCTGATCAACTGGGCGCTGACGGACCTGATGCTGGAACACGGTGAGATCGTCTGTATGGGCGAAGATGTGGGGCGCAAGGGTGGCGTTTATGGCGTCACACAGAAGCTGCAACAGCGGTTCGGTTCCGATCGGGTGATCGACACATTGCTGGATGAACAGTCCATTCTGGGGCTGGCCATCGGTATGGGGCACAACGGCTTCATTCCGATCCCGGAAATCCAGTTCCTGGCCTATCTCCACAATGCCGAGGACCAGATCCGGGGCGAGGCCGCAACATTGCCATTCTTCTCGAATGGACAATTCACCAACCCGATGGTGCTGCGCATCGCCGGGCTGGGGTATCAGAAAGGTTTTGGCGGGCATTTCCACAATGACAACTCGCTTGCCGTCCTGCGGGATATTCCCGGAGTGATCATTGCCTGCCCATCGACAGGGGCGGATGCGGCACAGATGCTGCGCGAGTGCGTACGGCTAGCGCGGGAAGAGCAGCGGGTGGTCGTTTTCCTGGAACCCATCGCGCTTTATCCGATGCGCGACCTGCACGAAGGACAGGATGGGGGGTGGATGACCACCTATCCTTCGCCCGACCAACGGATCGGATTGGGCGAGGTCGGCGTGCATGGTGACGGCACCGACCTGGCTGTCGTGACCTATGGCAACGGGCATTTCCTGTCGAAACAAGCTCTGCCCGAATTGCAGGCAGCGGGGGTGAAGACCCGGATCATCGACATGCGCTGGCTGGCGCCGATGCCGACCGACGCGCTGCGCGAGGCGACAAAGGGTTGTAAGCACGTCCTGATCGTCGACGAGTGCCGCCGCACAGGCAGCCAGTCCGAGGGGTTGATGACATTCTTCAGTGAGGAAATCGGTTCCGTTCCGACTGCTCGCGTCGTGGCTGAGGATTGTTTCATCGCGACCGGTCCGGCCTATTCTGCGCCCTTGCCGTCGAAAGACGGCATTGTTGCTGCTGCCCTGAATCTGACCGGAGCCCGCAAATGACCCGTACTGCCGTCGTGATCTGCCCCGGTCGGGGTACTTACAACAAGCCCGAGCTTGGCTATTTGCATCGTCACCACGGTGCCCGGATGGAAATGTTTCGTGGCTTTGACATCATCCGAGCAGAGGCCGGGCAAGAGGCGGTAACGGCACTGGATAGTGCCGCGCGTTACACTGTGGGCAAATACTCTCGTGGTGATGTTGCCTCACCCCTGATTTATGCGGCCTCGCTGGCAGACGCGAAGGCATTGGCCGGGGATATCGAAGTGTTGGCTGTGACCGGAAACTCGATGGGTTGGTATATTGCTCTGGCTGTCGCAGGAGCACTTAGTGCCGATGACGGGTTCCGGGTGGTCAACACCATGGGCACTTTGATGCAGGAACGCCTATTAGGCGGGCAACTGGTTTATCCTTTCACCGGAGAGGACTGGGTAAACGATCCTGAACGCAAGGCAGAGTTGCTCGCGCAGGTCGCACGCATCGACAGGGTCGGCGGGCAGGACCTGGCGCTTTCCATTGATCTGGGCGGGATGCTTGTGCTGGCAGGTAACGAGGCAGGGTTGGCGGCTTTTGAGGCCACGGTTCCGATGGTGCACGAACGGTTTCCGATGCGCCTGTCGAACCACGCGGCCTTTCACACCCGTCTGCAAGCGCCGGTCGCGGCCGAGGGGCGTAACCGCCTGGCAGCAGGTATGTTCCGCCAGCCTGACCGCCCGCTGATCGACGGGCGGGGTAAGATCTGGTGGCCGGGGGCGACCGATACCAGTGCTTTGTGGGGCTATACACTGGGCCATCAGGTGACCGAACCTTATGACTTTACGCGTGCCGTGCAGACGGCAGCGCGCGAATTCGCTCCGGATCTCTTCATCGTCACCGGGCCTGGGGCAACGCTGGGCGGGGCGGTTGCGCAGTCGCTGGTGCTGGCAAACTGGCGCGGTATGGCGGGCAAAGCGGATTTTCAGGCACGGCAGGAGGAAACCCCCATGCTGATCTCGATGGGCCGCGAGGATCAAAGGACTCTTGTCATCGACTGACTGCCGGAAAATTGTTTCGGTTGCGATATCCGAACAGATTGGAAGTGCTGATGGATTCTGAGAAAAGCCTGTGGCAGGAAACCTGCCGAGAAAAGACTGACGTGCGTGTGTTGAACGAAACGATTACCGTCGATCTTGCGGTAATCGGCGGAGGTTATACCGGCTGTTCCGCAGCGCTTCATGCGGCGCAAGTCGGGGCATCGGTCTGCCTGCTGGAAGCACATGACATCGGCCATGGTGGGTCGGGTCGTAACGTCGGACTGGCCAATGCTGGCCTTTGGTTGCCACCGGATGATATTCGTGCCCATCTTGGAACCGAGGCGGGAAACCGACTGATCGCGTTGTTGGCCGATGCACCTGCGCGGGTCTACGAGTTGATCAATTTGCACGGTATCGACTGTGATCCAGTCAGAAACGGAACTTTGCACTGCGCGCATTCCCCGTCCGGCCTCCGCAATCTGTCGCAACGCTGCGAACAACTGAACGCCTCCGGGGCGCCTGTGCAACTGTTGTCGGAGGCGGAAACCCGCAGGCGAACAGGAAGTGGTTCTTTTCACGGTGCCTTGTTCGATCCGCGCGCGGGAACAATTCAGCCGATGGCCTATGTTCGCGGGCTGGCGCGGGCGGCAACCGAGGCGGGGGCTCGGGTATTCACGCAAAGCGCGGTGCAATCACTGCGTCATGAAGGGGATATGTGGCATCTGTCGACACCATCCGGAGAGGTGCGGGCCAAAGCGCTGCTACAGTCGACAAATGCCTATCATCGTGATTTGACGCATACTGCACCGGCCTATGTACCGGTGTATTACTTCCAATATGCGACCGCGCCTTTGCCACAGGCGATGCGCGCAACCATCCTGCCCGGAGGTGAAGGATGCTGGGACACCGGGTTGATCATGACCTCATTCAGGATGGATCAGGTCGGGCGACTGGTGATCGGGGCGATGGGTGATCTGGGTCATGCGGGCAGTTTTGCCCATCGCAACTGGATCGTGCGCAAGCTCGGTCAGTTATTCCCACAACTGGCGGATCAACCATTGACCGCTGGCTGGCACGGGCGCATTGCTATGACCTCTGACCATATACCGAAAATCACGCAGATCGGACCGAACGCCTTGGCCGTGCATGGCTATTCCGGTCGAGGAATCGGGCCGGGAACGGTGTTTGGCGCCATGTCCGCCCAAAGCCTGCTGTCAGGTGACCCCGAAATGCTGCCGGTTCCTGCCGTCGTAGAGCATCGCGAGAATTGGACCGGTCTGCGCCGCGCCTTTTTCGAAACCGGCGCGGTGCTGACGCACCTGGTCAAAGCAAGGTTCTGAGCGTTTCCGATCCTATCGCGGCAATCATGGTTGCAACTGAGATGCCAACGTTTCTATCCGACCACGCAACCATCGGTGCGCAGGGTCGCCGTTTGAACGTTGATGCCAGACCATGAAGATCTGCACCGGCTCGCAACGGAACGGCAGGGGCGCGCAATCGAGTGTTGCTAGCGGCCCCATTTTCATCAGTGCCGTGTCAGTCGAAATCAGGTCGCTACCGAGCAGAAAAGGTGGGATGGCGTTGAAATGGGGCAGGGTCACGGTCGGAGGGCGGATCTGGCTTTGATCGACGCCACGCATGACCACCTTGGCGCTGCGCCCGTCAGCAAAGCGAACTTCGACGTGTTCGGCGGCGCAATACTCTTCCCATGTCGCAGGTGGGGCGCGATGGCTTGCATCGAAATAGACCATTAGCGGGCTGGTCAGCAGCCGCTTCTGAAAGATATCCGGCCCGTCGGGCGGAAGCGGCGTCAGCATCAATTGGCAGCGGTCATTTCGCAAAATGGCGGCATCGGGAACGCCTGAAGGAACAAAATGCAGCCGCAGGCGCACACCGTCGGTGCGCGCGGCATTCAAAAGCCGGGGAAAGATCAGGTCTCGTTGCAGGTCGTTTGCCGCGATCTGGAAAGTCATCTCCTCAGATTGCGGATCGAATGGACGACCTTCGGTCAGGGTGTGCATCCCGTCGAGAATCTGTTGTACCGGTTCCTGCAGGGCGATGGCGCGTTCGGTGGGGGTTAGCCCCTGACCCGAACGTACAAAGAGCGGATCGCCCAGTACAATTCGCAGTTTCGACAGGGTGTGGCTGACGGCCGATTGCGTGACCCCAAGACGGTCGGCTGCCTTGGACACAGAATTCTCTTCGAGAATGGTCAGAAAGGTTCTCAGGACCTTGCCGTCGAGATCAGTGAAATCGAATTTGCTCATGCCGTATATGACTAACCATGAATGGTTTTGGTGTCCATTTCACAGTAGACGGGCGGTCAGGACAGGAGAACGCGATGGGATTCCGCTTTTTTTCCGACAAGAACCGGCCTTTGCACATGGGGCACTATCCGCTTGAACGGCTTGCGCGGGCGGTCGACCTGCCGGACCTTGCGCAGATACCAGAGATGGCGGAGTTGAGTTTTCACCGTCGGCAGACGCCAGAAAGCATTGTCAACGCGATGGGAGAGTTTCAGGCGATGCTGGATGCGATCCGCGACGGCTTCGTCAATCCGGCGGTGGCAGAGATCCCGGAAAATCCGCTTGAACGAGCCAATCATCTGAAATCATTTGGTTATTTCAATGACGCATCAATGGTGGGATGCGGGCCATTGCCGACTGAAGCGATGTTGTCCAATCCGCGCCGCAACCCCGATATCGACCGATTGGCTCATGCGCTCAGGACGCGCCAGACCAAGACTCTGGCCTCGGGCATTGACGTTATCATGGCCGACCTGAAGGACAGTATGGAGGCCGAACCGACCTCGATCGACAGCCACCGTCACGCCATCATTTTCCTGTATGAGCACAACCGAGATCCGGACCCGGATGAGTCGGGGTCTGAGTGGATTCTGGATGCACAGGATCACCGAGCCTGCCTGTTAGCTACTGAAAATGCTACAGTAATTGCCAATTACATTCGCCTTCTTGGGTTTGATGCGCGGGCGCATTCGGTGATGTCTTCGGATGTCGATCTGGGGAAATTGGCAGTTGCCGCCGGGTTGGTGACGGTCGAGGATGGTGTGTTGGTCGCCCCCTGGTTGGGCTGCCGGTTCGGGTTGGCGGCGGTGACGACCGAAATGGAGATTGCGCATGATCTGCCGTTGCGACCGATGGCCGAACAACCTTGGTTCCAAACCCAAGGCCCTGCCTGGTGGCTAGGAAAGGGATTTGCAAAAAATGCTTTCAACAGAGATCCTTACGCCAGGCGCCGCTATGTCGATGGGGCGCAGCCGTTCGAGAAGTTGAAACGGGTTGAGGAGCCGACGACATACATCGACGAGGCTCATGTGGCGCGGGTTCCGAAACGTACAGATATGTTCGCGCGGGCGCAGTTCGGGGATATGGGCAAGGCGGTTCAGGACGGGGCCAAGGGCGGTCATTATGCGCGCAAATCCGCGCCCAGTTTCGCGCAGAGACGCGCACTTGGCGCTTTTGTACTGCTTCAGGATGGGGACTGTGCCGAAACGTACAAACCAAATGACGCCAATCGCAACGCCGCCAACCTGAAAGCGGCCAGCTATTTTCTGGGCGTCGACGCGGTCGGCCTCAGCCGCTGCCCGGACTGGGCCTGGTATTCGCATGACGCGACCGGCGAAGAGATCGTGCCGCCGCATGATCAGGCCGTCAGCATGATTGTCGATCAGGGTTATGAGACGATGGAGGGCGCATCCGGCGACGACTGGATCAGCGTCGCGCAGTCGATGCGCGCCTATTTGCGGTTCTCGCTTTTGGGTGGGGTGATCGCGCAGCAGATTCGAAATCTGGGCTACAAGGCCAAGGCGCATACGGTGATGGATGGCGAGGTGTTGCAACCGCCGCTGTTGCTGCTGAGTGGTCTGGGCGAGGTCAGCCGCATTGGCGAGGTGATCCTGAACCCCTATCTGGGGCCGCGCCTGAAATCGGGCGTCGTGACCACGGACATGCCGATGGCCCATGACAAACCCATCGATTTCGGCCTGCAGAATTTCTGCGAAAGCTGCAACAAATGTGCCCGCGAGTGCCCGTCGGGCGCGATTACCGCGGGACCAAAGCGGATGTTCAATGGCTATGAAATCTGGAAATCGGATAGCCAGAAATGCGCGACCTATCGGATCACCACGCCGGGCGGGGCGATGTGCGGGCGCTGCATGAAAACCTGCCCGTGGAACCTTGAAGGGATCTTCAAGGAAAAACCGTTCCGCTGGGCCGCGATGAATATCCCGTCAGCCGCGCCTGCGCTGGCAAAGCTGGACGATGCCGTGGGCAATGGCGGGCTGAACGATGTCAAGAAATGGTGGTGGGATATCGAGTTGCAGGCGGATGGCGCCTATCGCCCTTCGGTGCATCCGTTGAACCGGCGCGGTCTGCAAAGGGAGCTGGAGCTGAAATACGAGGATCAGACGCTGGCCGTCTATCCCGCGCCGCTGGCGCCGCACCCTTGGCCCTATCCGTTTCCGATGGATCGCGAGGCCGGGATCGAGGCCTATGAGGCGATGGTCAGCGCCGAGGAACACAGGGCGCGCGTTGCTGCCGGGGATATGTCGGTTGTCCACCGCTATCGGATCGCGGGCGATGCGCCGGTGATGCGGGTGGAACTGACCCGGGTCGAGAAGATGACGGCGGATGTGACCAAGTTCGAATTCTCGCCCATTGACGGCGTGCCGTTGCCGGAATGGACGGCGGGCGCACATCTGGACGTGCTGGTGGCGCCCGAGTTCCTGCGCCAGTATTCGATGTCGGGCGATCCGTCTGACCGGTCGAAATACCAGATCGGCGTGTTGCGCGAGGATCACGGGCGGGGCGGATCGGCCCTGATGCACAGAATCTTTCACGAGGGGCGCAAGGTTTTCATCTCGAAACCGATCAATCATTTCGAACTGGATGAAAGCGCGAGCAGGACATTCCTGATGGGCGGTGGCATCGGCATCACGCCGATGATCGCCTTTGCCCACCGGCTGTTTGCAATGGGCGCGGAGTTCGAGTTGCATTATTCTGCCGGCACGCAGGCCGACGCGGGGTATCTGGACGATCTGGCGGCGATGCCCTGGGCGGACAGGGTGCGCTTGCATTTCTCGGACAAGGGCACGCGCGCCGATCTGGATGTGGTTCTGGCGGGCTACCAGCCGGGCTGGCACGTCTATACCTGTGGGCCGGATCGGTACATGGATGGCGTGATGGCGGCGGCTGAACGGCAGGGATTCCCCGAAGAGGCGCAGCATCTGGAGTATTTCTCGGTTCCCGAACAGCCCGAATACGAAAATCACTCCTTTACGGTGCGGCTGGCGCGATCGGGGCGCGAATTCGTGGTGCCCGAGGACAAGGACGCCGCACAGGTTCTGAACGAGGCGGGCATTCATGTGGATGTGAAATGCGCCGACGGGATCTGCGGGGTGTGCAAATGCGGACTGATCTCGGGCGAGGTGGAGCATCGCGATTTCGTGCTGTCGAAGAAACAGCGCGAAGGGGCGATCATCCTTTGCCAGAGCCGCGCCGCAGAACCGGACGGGGTGATCGAAATCGACCTTTGACGCCCGGGTCGCTGGCCCGGGGGTCTGGAAACGACATTTTGCTTCGAAAAAAATCGTCGTTCCTGTCATGGACGCCGGATGGGTGCTGGACTAACGTCGCCCCCGAACCAAGTGAAACCCTGATCAACAGGTGCGAGGTAAAACATGGATTATCACAGCCCCGCCAGTTTCGCCGAGGCTTCGGAACTGGCTGTGAATGCGACGGGCATTACGCGTTTCCTGGCTGGCGGAACGGACGTGCTGGTACAGTTGCGTTCGGATTTCGTGACGCCGGATACGCTGATCGACATCAAGAAAATCAAGGGGGTGCAGGACATTACCCGCCAGGATGACGGCAGCTGGACGCTGGGTGTTGCGGTCTCGGGTGCCGAGATGAGCGAGCATCCGCAGCTTGGGCGGGACTGGCCCGGGCTGGTCGAAGGGATGGATCTGATCGGGTCGACCCAGGTGCAGGGGCGCGCGACGCTGACCGGCAATCTGTGCAACGCCTCGCCCGCCGCCGATTCCGTGCCGGGCATGGTGGCGGCCGGTGTGACCGTGACGGTGACGGGCCCGAACGGGGATCGCGAGGTTGCGGTCGAAGACGTCCCCACCGGTCCGGGCAGGACGTCGCTGGCCAAGGGCGAGGTGATTTCGGCCGTGCATATCCCGGCGCGGGGGGCAAATGGCGGTGATGCCTATCTGCGGTTCATTCCGCGTACCGAGATGGATATCGCGGTGGTCGGTGTCGGCGTGAACCTGCGGCTCGATGGCGACACCGTTACCGAGGCGCGCGTTGCGCTGGGCGCGGTTGCGCCGACGGTTCTGCTGGTCGAGGACTGTGCAAAGGCCATCATCGGCACCACGCTGGATGACGCCGCGCTGGAGGCGCTGGCGGCGGCGGCATCCGCGGCCTGCAATCCGATCGACGACAAGCGCGGCACCATCGCGTTCCGCACCGAGGTCGCCGGCGTGCTGGCCAAGCGCGCTGCCAAGATCGCCTATGCCCGTGCCAAGGGAGAATGAGCCATGAGCAAGATCCACGTATCAACCACCGTCAACGGCGATGCGGTCGAGTTTCTGTGCGACCCGCGTGAAACCCTGCTGGACTGTCTGCGCGACAAGCTGAACCTGACCGGCGCGAAAGAGGGTTGCGGCACCGGCGATTGCGGTGCCTGTTCGGTCACCGTCGATGGCCGGCTGGTCTGTTCCTGCCTGATGCTGGGGGCCGAGGCCGAAGGCAAGGAGATCGGCACCGTCGAAGGCATCGCCGATGGCGACGTTCTGCACCCGCTGCAGAAGAAGTTCATCGAATATGCCGCCCTGCAATGCGGCGTCTGCACGCCGGGAATTCTGGTGGCCGCGAAATCGCTGCTGGAAAAGAACCCCGACCCGACCGAGGAAGAGACGCGGTACTGGCTGGCGGGGAACCTGTGCCGGTGCACCGGCTATGACAAGATCATTCGCGCCGTGATGGATACGGCGGCCGAGATGCGGGAGGCTTCGTGATGGCGCTTGACGATCGCAAGACCGATTTCAGATTTGTGGGCACACGGCCCGACCGCCCGGACGGGCTGGACAAGGTGACGGGCCGCGCCAAGTTCGGGGCGGATGCCCAGGCGCCCGGCATGCTGCATGGCGCCATCCTGCGCTCGCCGCATGCGCATGCGCGGATTGTGAAGATCGACACGTCGAAGGCCGAGGCGCTGAAAGACGTGAAAGCGGTGGTCACGCGCGCCGATTTCTCGGACAAGCCCGAGTTCAAGCCGGGGCTTGAGGGCGAGTTCTGGAATGTGCTGGAAAACGTCATGGCGGGAGACAGGGCGCTGTATGACGGGCATGCGGTGGCGGCGGTGGCTGCGACCTCGGCGCTGGCAGCGCGCGATGCGCTGAAGCTGATCGAGGTGGAATACGAGGTGCTGCCCCACGTCACCGACGTGGACAAGGCGATGGCATCCGATGCGCCAGTGATCCGCGAGGGGGCTGCCGATTACTCGGTGCCAGAGGGGATGCACCCGAACGTCGTGCGCTATCACGAAAGCGGTCACGGCGATGTCGAGGCCGGATTTGCCGAGGCGGATCTGGTGGTCGAGGACCATTTCGAAACCGAAGCGACACACCAAGGTTATATCGAGCCGCATGCCTGTCTGGCCACATTGGGCAATGACGGCAAAGGTGAGCTGTGGTGCTGCACCCAGGGGCATTGGTACGTGCAGAAATACTGTGCCGCACTGCTGGGTATCGAGACGTCGCAATTGCGCGTCACGGCCTCGGAAATCGGTGGCGGCTTTGGCGGCAAGACCACGGTGTTCATCGAACCGGTGGCGCTGGCGCTGAGCCGCAAGGCCAACCGTCCGGTCAAGCTGGTGATGAACCGGTCGGAGGTGTTCCGGGCCACCGGGCCGACCTCGTCGGCGTCGATGGACATCAAGATCGGGATGAAGAAGGACGGCACCATCACTGCCGCGCAAGGCATTTTCCGCCTGCAGGGCGGCGCCTTTCCGGGTGCGCCGGCCGAATTCACTGCGATGTGCGCCTTTGCGCCTTACAACCTGACCAATGTGCGGCAGGTGGGTTATGACGTGCTGGCCAACCGCCCGAAACAGGCGGCCTATCGCGCGCCGGGCGCGCCGATGGGGGCGTTTGCGGTTGAATCGGTGATCGACGAGCTGTGCAACAAGCTGGGTCTGGACCCGGTCGAGGTGCGCCTGAAGAACGCCGCGCACGAAGGCACCAAGGCCAGCTATGGCCCGCGCTACGACCGCATCGGGCTTGTCGAGACACTGGAAGCCGCCAAGGCGCATCCGCATTATTCGGCGCCGCTGAAGCCGGGGCAGGGGCGCGGCATCGCCTGCGGGTTCTGGTTCAACCACGGGGGCGAGACCAGCGTGTCGCTGGCGCTGAGCGAGGATGGATCGGCGCAGGTGATGGTGGGTACGCCGGATATTGGCGGGTCGCGCGCATCGATGGCGCTGATGGCGTCCGAGGTGCTGGGCATCCCTTACGAAAACGTTCGCGTGACGGTCGCAGACACCGCGACGCTGGGGTACAATGACATCAGTCACGGCAGCCGCGTGACCTATGCCTCGGGTCTGGCAACCATCAAGGCGGCGCGCAATGCCGTCGAGAAACTGTGTGAACGCGCGGCGGCCAAGTGGGGTATCCCGGTCGATGCGGTGAAATGGGAGAACGGCTGTGCTGTGCCGTCGGGGCCGAATGCTGGTGATTTCGATCCGCTGCCGCTGGCCGAAATAACCGCCGACATGGGCGCGACAGGCGGCCCGATCTCGGGCCATTTCGAGGCCACGCCCGAAGGTGCGGGGGTATCGTTCGGCACCCATATCGTCGATGCCGAGGTCGATCCCGAGACCGGCAAGACCTGTGTCACGCGCTATACGGTCATTCAGGATGCGGGCAAGGCGATCCATCCGACCTATGTCGAAGGTCAGTATCAGGGCGGCGCGGCGCAAGGTATCGGCTGGGCGCTGAACGAAGAGTATATCTATGGCCAGGACGGTCGCCTGCAGAACTCGATCTTCCTTGATTATCGTATCCCGGTGGCCAGCGACCTGCCGATGATCGACACGGTGATCGTCGAGGTGCCCAACCCCGGTCACCCGTTCGGTGTGCGGGGCGTGGGGGAAACCGGAATCGTGCCGCCGCTGGCTGCGATCGCGAATGCCGTATCGAACGCAGCGGGTGTTCGCATGCGCCGCCTGCCCATGTCGCCGCCGCGGATTCTGGCGGCGCTCAAGGGCGATGGTTGAGGTCAACCTCTGGTCTGGTCTCCGGTCTTTGACCGGGGGCCAGCAGGTGGTCGAGGTCGAGGCCTCGGACACCGGCGAGTTGCTGCGCGAACTGGTGCGCGCCTATCCTTCGCTGAAAGGCCCCATCGATGCGGGCGTGTCGGTGGCAATCAACGGTCGGATCATTGCCGGTGGCCTGACCGAGCCGATCCCGGACGGGGCCGAGGTTTACCTGATGCAACGGCTTCGGGGCGGTTAGCCCTGCGCCAGTTCCTGTGGCAAACCGCCTTTGACCGGCAGAATGGATATCGCCTGAAGATCCGGCGTCGCCACTATCAGAGGGGCACGTCGTCATAATCGCGGGACTGGCGGAACGGCGTGTCTTTGATCGTTTCTTCCGTCGCCTTGGACATCATCGTGAAAAGGCGCGCAGCCTCGTCGGTATATTGCTCCATCGCGGTCTTGAAGAACTCCGACTGGACCTTCACCAGATCCGCCGGGGTCTTGCAGGCCAGCAGAGCCTTTTGCGTTTCAAAGTCCTGTTGCAGGCGATCCGTCACGAACCGCGTGCTTTCGGACATGATGTCCATCCAGGCTTTGGCCGCGGTCTGATTGACACCCATCAAGCCAAGAGTCATCGCGGGCGCGGTTGCGTCCAGGTCTGCATCCGTATTCTTCGATTTTGCCATGGCCTTGCTCCTGTATCAGACTGAGTATCGGGTTGTTTCGTCGCCGCCTGCGCGAAACCCGATGCTTGTCCATAGCTGGTTTGAGCTTGCCGGTCCTTGATCTGGATCGTGCGGGGTCACAAAAACTGCTGGATCACCGCCAGCCAATCCTGTCAGATCTGTCCCGCAGTTGGGCGCGCACATCTTCAATCCCGTGAGGCGGGCGTTTGTTTTCAATAAGTTAGGATGGTGCTGCCGGAGAGATTTGAACTCTCGACCTCTCCCTTACCAAGGGAGTGCTCTACCCCTGAGCTACGGCAGCGCGGTGAGCGGGTGATTAGACGCAAACGAAACGCGGCGCAAGGGTGTCTGGACGGTTTTTTTTACCTCCTGTAGAGAAAGGTCATGTCAGACGAAAATTCACCAAAAAAACACGGCAAATCCGAATCTGCGCGCGAGGACAGGCTGAAGGCGGCACTGAAGGCCAACCTGGCAAGGCGCAAGGCGCAGGCGCGCGCGCGCGCGACTGCGGATGACAAGGCCGGTGAGGAAAAGGAATAAGAGCAGATGGATTCGATTCTCGTTACCGGCAATGGCCCGCTGAATGGCCAGATACCCATTGCAGGGGCCAAGAATGCGTGTCTCACGCTGATGCCGGCGACGCTGCTCAGCGATGAACCGCTGACGTTGACCAATGCGCCACGACTGAGCGACATCAAGACGATGACGACGCTGCTGCAATCGCTGGGGGCCGAGGTGTCGCTGTTGCAGGACGGGCAGGTTCTGGCGATGTCGAGCCATGATCTGACCAGTCACACGGCGGATTACGATATCGTGCGCAAGATGCGTGCGTCGAACCTTGTGCTGGGGCCGTTGCTGGCCCGGTTTGGCCAGGCCGTTGTGTCGCTGCCCGGCGGCTGCGCCATCGGTGCGCGCCCGATGGATTTGCATGTCGAGGCGCTGGAGGCGCTGGGAGCCGAGATCGAGTTGAAGGACGGGTATCTGCACGCCAGCGCGCCGGGCGGGTTGAAGGGCGCGGTGCATGAGATGCGGTTCGCTTCGGTGGGCGCGACCGAGAACATGGTGATGGCGGCCACGCTGGCGAAGGGCACTACGGTGCTGAAGAACGCCGCGCGCGAACCCGAGATCGTCGATCTGGTGCGTTGCCTGCGCAAGATGGGCGCCCAGATCGAGGGTGAGGGCACGTCGACCATCGAAATTCAGGGTGTGGAGCGGCTGCATGGCGCCACGCATCAGGTTGTCACCGACCGGATCGAGCTGGGCACCTATATGCTGGCACCCGCAATCTGCGGCGGCGAAGTCGAGCTTCTGGGCGGACGGATCGAGCTTGTGGGCTCGTTCGTCGAAAAACTGGATGCGGCTGGGATCGCGGTGGAAGAGACCGAGAAGGGCCTCAAGGTGGCGCGCCGCAACGGCAGGGTCAACGCCGTTGACGTGGTGACGGAACCTTTCCCCGGGTTTCCGACCGATCTGCAGGCGCAGATGATGGCGCTGATGTGCACCGCCGAGGGGACCTCGGTTCTGGAGGAGCGGATTTTCGAGAATCGCTTCATGCATGCGCCTGAACTGATGCGCATGGGTGCCCAGATCGACGTGCATGGCGGCACCGCGACGGTGACCGGGGTCGAACGGTTGAAAGGCGCGCCGGTGATGGCGACCGATCTGCGGGCGTCGGTCTCGTTGATTCTGGCCGGTCTGGCCGCCGAGGGAGAAACCGTGGTCAGCCGGGTCTATCATCTGGATCGCGGATATGAGCATGTGGTGCGCAAGCTGGAAGGCGTCGGCGCGCGGATAGAACGGATCAAGGGCCAATGACGGACGCAAAATTCGAAGAGGGGCGCGAAGCCCCGCTGAACCTCGGAGCCGAGGATGTCGACGATCTGAAGGTGATCGCCACACTGACGCAGGACGCGGTGTTTCCTGTTACGGAACTGTCCTGGCGCCCGTCGGAACAACGCTTTGCCCTACTGCTGAACCGGTTCCGCTGGGAGGATCGCGAGGCCGCCGAACGGCGCGGGCGCGCGTTCGAGCGGGTTCAGTCGCTGCTGGTGTTCGATTCGGTATTGTCGGTGGCAAGCCAGGGGATCGACCGGTCGGACAAGGACATGATCCTGTCGCTGCTGTCGGTCGAGTTCGAGCCGTCCGGAGACGAGGCGGGGCAGATCCTGCTGACGTTGGCCGGAGACGGGGCGATACGGTTGAATGTCGAGGCGCTCGACGCCCGTCTGAAAGACGTGACCCGGCCCTATCGCGCCCCCTCGGGGCAGGCCCCGCACCACCCCGAATAGTGCAGAACAAACGCGGCATATCGCAGGCGATGTCCCCAACTGCATCGGGGATCGCCTTGCGGCGGGCCACGGTGTTTGATGTCTTTGATATCAGCCGCATTCTGGTGCAATCGATCACCCCGCTGTGCCGCGCCGATCACCGCGACGATCCCAGGGCGCTGACTGAATGGACCTCGGGCAAGACCGCGCAGGACATTCGAAAATGGCTGGACGGCGATGCCGAATTCTGGCTGGCGGAGTGGAACGGACAGCCCGGCGGGGTTGGCGCGATATCGCCCGGCGGCGAGGTGCTGCTGCTTTATGTTGCGCCATCGGCGGTGGAGCAGGGGCTCGGCGCCGCGTTGTTGGACCGGCTTGAGGATCGCTTGCGGGATGCGGGGCACCAAACCGGATTTCTGGTCGGCACCACCACGGCCCGTGCGTTTTACGAGGCACGGGGCTGGCGTGGGGACGGGGCGGCGCGATGTGGCCCGGCGGCCTCTTGTCAGGCGATGACCAAGCAACTTTGATCACGCGGCACTGGCACAAATCGCTGCACCCCCGCGGCTGAGGCTTGAGACCGCCGCGCCCCGGCGATATGCACCCTGCAAAACGCCCGGAGGTCCAGCCATGCCCCAATTCCTCGACACCACGTCGCCCGATTTCGATACCGCGTTTGCGGCGCTGCTGGCCGCCAAGCGCGAAGACAGCCCGGATGTGGACGAAGTGGTTGCCGCGATCATTGCAGATGTACGGGAGCGGGGCGATGCAGCGGTGATCGAACTGACCGAGCGGTTCGACCGTATCGCACTGACCCCGGAAAGCCTGCGGTTTTCCCCGCAAGAGATTGTGCAGGCGACTGGCCAGGTTACGACGGAAGAGCGCGAGGCGCTGGAACTGGCCGCCGAGCGCATCCGGGCCTATCACGAACGGCAGATGCCGCAGGATGAGGAATGGACCGATGCGGCAGGCGCGACGCTGGGCTGGCGCTGGTCGGCAGTGTCGGCGGCGGGGCTATATGTGCCGGGCGGTTTGGCCTCCTATCCGTCATCGGTGCTGATGAATGCGATTCCGGCCAAGGTGGCGGGGGTGGAACGGCTGGCGATTGCGGTGCCGACGCCGGATGGGCAGGTAAATCCGCTGGTTCTGTTGGCGGCGCAACTGTCCGGGGTGGACGAGATTTACCGGATAGGTGGGGCGCAGGCGATTGCGGCGCTGGCCTATGGGACTGATGCGGTCAGGCCGGTTGACAAGATCACCGGCCCTGGCAACGCCTTTGTCGCCGCCGCCAAGCGCCGCGTCTTTGGCAAGGTCGGCATCGACATGATCGCGGGACCGTCCGAGATTCTGGTGATTGCCGACAAGGACAATAACCCCGACTGGATCGCGCTGGACCTGCTGAGCCAGGCCGAACATGACGAAAGCGCGCAGTCGATCCTGATCACCGATGATGCGGGTTTTGGCCAAGCGGTGGCGGAAGCGGTGGAAAAACGCCTTGAGACATTGGAACGCCGCGCCATTGCCGGGCCAAGCTGGCGGGATTTCGGAGCGGTTATCACGGTGCGCGACATGGACGAAGCTGCGGCGCTGTCCAATCGTATCGCGCCCGAGCATCTGGAACTGTGCGTGGCCGATCCGGACGCGCTGAGCCAAAAGACCATCCACGCAGGCGCCATTTTCCTGGGCCAGTACACGCCCGAAGCGATCGGCGATTATGTGGGCGGGCCGAACCATGTGCTGCCGACCGCGCGTTCGGCCCGGTTTTCCTCGGGCCTGTCGGTGATCGACTTTCTCAAGCGCAGCACCATCAGCAAGATGTCCCCCGAGGCCCTGCGCGCCATCGGCCCGGCAGCAGAGCGGCTGGCGATTTCGGAGAGCCTGGAGGCGCACGGGTTGTCGGTGCGGGCGCGGCTGGATCGTCTGAACAGTTGAGACCGAAGGACAGATCCGCGCGGTATCCTGTGGCCCATGGGAACGGGGCGACACACAGTTGCCCCCAATTGCACGTTGTTGTACCCCTGCCGGAACGCAGTTTTTTCCGAGCACCGAAAGTATGAGTCACATAAGCCATATCGAACTGGACGATCGCAACCTTCCCGCGCCGACGCCGGAGATCGAGCAGGAGCGCAAGGTGGCGATTTTCGACCTGCTTGAGGAAAACAGTTTCGACCTGCCCCAACGGGATGACCGGGTCATTCCGGATGGTCCCTATCGGTTGCAACTGTCCATTCGCGACAAGCGGCTGGTCTTTGACATCGAAACCGAAGACAACCAGAAAGCCGCCGAGTTTCATCTGTCGCTTGGCCCGTTCCGGCAGGTCGTGAAAGATTATTTCCAGATCTGCGAAAGTTATTTCAACGCAGTGAAAACGATGCCGCCCAGCCAGATCGAAACCATCGACATGGCGCGGCGCGGCATCCACAACGAAGGCAGCCGCGTGTTGCAGGAACGGCTTGAGGGAAAAGCCGAGATCGACACCGACACCGCGCGCCGCCTGTTCACCCTGATCTGCGTTCTGCATTTTGGGGGCTGACGCGTGAAGCCGTTGCCGCACTCGGTGCTGTTTTGCTGCGACCACAACGCGGTGCGGTCACCAATGGCCGAAGGCATCATGAAGAAGTTCTACGGCACCGGCACCTATGTGCAGTCGGCCGGGGTCAAAAGTGATATGGATGTTGACGGGTTCTGCATCGCGGTCTGCCAGGAAATCGACGTCGAACTGTCGCGCCACCGTACGCGCACCTTTGACGAGATGCAGGAATGGGGCGATGATCTGGGGTCTTTTGACCTGGTCATCGCGCTGTCGCCTGCGAGTCAGCGACGGGCGCTGGAACTCACCCGATATTATCACCTCGATGTCGATTATTGGCCAATAATGGACCCTACTGGGCTCGGCGAGACGCGGGAAGAGAAGTTACATCATTATCGTCAAACCCGCGATCAAATCATCCAGCACCTCAAGGAGCGCTGGGGAGAGCCTACGGAGATTACATGAACGACACCGTCAAACGCTATTTCGATGCCTTCAACGCCGGGGACGTCGACGGGATGCTTGCCTGCCTGTCCGATGACGTGGCCCATCACGTGAACGAAGGACAGATTCGCGAGGGCAAGGAAAAGTTCGCCGCGTTCTGCGCCCATATGAACCGCTGCTATAAAGAAAACCTGACCGACATGGTGATTTTCGAGGCCGATGGTGGCACCCGTGCGGCGGCGGAATTCATCGTCAATGGCACCTATCTGGAGACCGATGACGGGTTGCCTGAGGCGCATGGCCAGAGCTATCGCTTGCCCGCCGGGTCGTTCTTTGACCTGCGCGACGGCAAGATCACCCGCGTCACCACTTTCTACAATCTGGCCGATTGGATGAAACAGGTCTCGAATGGGTAAGGTCACGGATGTCCGGGCGCTGACCGGCGCAGCGCTGGAAGCGGCGCTGGACGATGTGGCGCGGTTGCGCATCGCGGTATTCCGGGCTTGGCCCTATCTCTACGACGGCGATCTGGCCTATGAGCGCGATTACCTGAAGGTCTATGTCGAAAGCGAGGGCGCCATCGTGGTTGGCGCCTTTGACGGAGGCAAGCTGGTCGGCGCTTCGACCGGCATGCCGTTGGCCGATCACGCCGATGATTTCGGCGCAGCCTTTGCCGATACCGGGCTGGACATGGGGCAGATCTTTTATTGCGCCGAATCCGTGTTGATCCCGGATTACCGGGGGCAGGGGATCGGCCACAGGTTCTTTGACTTGCGCGAAGCCCACGCCCGCGAATTGGGTTATGCCAAATGCGCCTTTTGTAGCGTGCAGCGCCCTGCCGATCACCCGATGCGGCCGGAAAGCTATCGCCCGCTTGACGCATTCTGGCGCGCGCGGGGGTACGAGCCATTGCCGGGGGCCGTTGCCCAATTCCAGTGGAAGGATCTGGGCGAAGAGGAAGAAACGTCGAAGCCGTTGCAATTCTGGATCCGGGATCTCTGATCCCGGCTGCGCGCCTTTGGACGCTTGTGGCGCACCATTCAACAACCGGTGCCGGATTTGACATTCAGTGACCGCTTGCCGGGCCAGAAAATCGTAGGGTCACTTTTGGGCCGTCCAAGCCAGAAAATGCCTAAAGCCTGTCGCAGTCAGATTTGGCAGTGATAGTGGAGACAGATCAAAGCTGTGTTCAGGGGGAAAACCTGTCGTCAAATTCGCTCATACAAATATGCAAAAATGTGTTACCTTTGAGTTTTCCAAAGGGGGGAAAGTCATGAAAAGATATGTGATTGAGCGCGATTTGCCGGGGGTTGGCGGCATGTCCGGCGACGAACTGGGCGGAGCGTCCGCCAAGTCGAACGAGGCGCTGGACCAGATACCGGGGGTGCAGTGGCAGCACTCGTATGTCGCGGGCGACAAGACATTCTGTATCTATCTGGCCGAAAATGAGGACGCGATTCACAAGCACGCGGAACTCAGCGGTTTCCCGGCCAGCAAGATCACCGAGGTCGTGACCATCATCGACCCGACAACCGCCCGCTAATCGGGTCTGTACATGGCGCGGCGTCCCCGCATAAGGTCGCACGACCTTCGCAGCCGGGGACGCCGATATGAAACTTGCAACCGCCGCCTATCCGCTCGATTGGCTCGATAGCTGGGCCCAGTACGAGGACAAGCTGAACCGTTGGGTGGCCGAGGCTGCCGGAAACGGGGCCAAGCTGTTGGTGTTTCCCGAATATGGCGCGATGGAGCTTTCGACTCTGGACGGGCCGGAGGTTGCCGGAGATCTGGAGAAATCGATCCATGCAGTTTCGGATCGGATGGAGGACGCGGCTGTCCTGCACCAGAATCTCGCGCGGGAGTACGGGGTCCATATTCTTGGGACTTCGGCCCCGGTGAATGCGGGATTTGACAGGCCCGTCAACCGGGCCGAGTTCTACACCCCGACGGGTGGGCGAGACCATCAGGACAAGCAGATCATGACCCGGTTCGAACGCGAACACTGGAATGTTGTTGCGGGCGGGCCGCTCAAGCTGTTCGATACCGCGCTGGGCAAGATCGGTGTTCTGATCTGTTATGACAGCGAATTCCCGCTTTTGGGCAGGGCACTGGCCGAGGCCGATCTGATCCTGGTGCCATCCTGCACCGAGGCGCTGTCGGGCTATTGGCGTGTCCGCATCGGCGCGATGGCCCGGGCACTGGAAAATCAATGCGTTACGGTCATGGCTTCTCTGGTCGGCTGCAACGACTGGTCCGAGGCGGTGGATATGAACACCGGGACGGGCGGCATCTTTGGTCCGCCGGATATTGGGTTCCCCGAAACGGGTGTTCTGGCCGAGGGCGGGCTGAACCAGCCCGGCTGGACCTATGCCGAGGTGGACCTTGGGGCGATTGCCCATGTGCGTGCAGATGGTCGGGTGCTGAACCGGGCCCACTGGGCCGAGCAGGAACCCCGCGTCTTATCCGTCACAAACTGTGGCATCTAGGCAATTCGGCCCTTGAATTAAGGGGAAAATGCGCTCATTTAGGCGCACGTCCCGTAGATTCTGCGGGTGCAACGTATTTAAGGAGAGAACATGGCCAAGGAAGATACGCTCGAATTTCCCGGTGTCGTGAAGGAACTCCTGCCGAATGCGACGTTTCGGGTCGAGCTGGAAAACGGCCATGAGATCATCGCACATACGGCAGGCAAGATGCGCAAGAACCGCATCCGCGTTCTGGCCGGCGACAAGGTGCAGGTCGAGATGACCCCTTACGATCTGACCAAGGGTCGGATCAACTATCGTTTCAAGTAACGCCAGCCTTATGGCGTTCATCCTGGGATCGGGCAGTCCGCGACGGCTGGACCTGCTGGCTCAGCTTGGCGTGCGGCCCGACAAGATATCCCCTCCAGACATTGACGAAACGCCCCATAAAGGCGAGTTGCCGCGGCCTTATTGCGCCCGGATCGCCCGGGAAAAGGTGCAGGCGGTGCAGGCCGGGGACAGCGACGTTGTCTTGTGCGCCGACACCACCGTAGCGCTGGGGCGCCGCATTCTGGGCAAGCCGTTGGATGCGGCCGAGGCCGCCAAGTTTCTTTATGCCCTGTCGGGCCGTCGCCACCAAGTGATCACCGCCGTCGCCGTGCGGCGCGGCGATGACCTTTGGGCGCGGGAGGTGGTCAGCCAGGTCAAGGTCAAGCGGCTGTCGGATGTGGAAATCAATGCCTATCTCGCCTGCGGCGACTGGGAGGGCAAGGCCGGTGCCTATGCCATTCAGGGACCTGCGGGTGCCTTCATCCCGTGGATAAGCGGGTCGTTCACCGGTATCGTCGGCCTGCCGTTGGCGGAGACGTCGGGTTTGTTGCAGGCGGCAGGTTTGCCGCTGTATCAGGAAGTGTCATGAAAGGCCGCACAATCATTCTGGACCACATAGACGACCGCGAGGCGGCGGCGCTGATGGTGGATGGCAGGCTGGATGATTTCCTGATCGAAGGCGACGCGCCTGCGCCCGGAACTATCTATCGCGCCCGCGCGGACCGGCCCGTGAAAGGGCAGGGCGGCATGTTTTTGTCGACCCCAGACGGCCCGGCCTTTTTGCGGCAGGTCAAGGGCCTGGCGCCCGGTGCGCAACTGCTGGTGCAGGTCACCGGCTATGCCGAGCCGGGCAAGGCGATCCCGGTCACGTCCCGGCTGCTGTTCAAGAGCCGCTATGCCATCGTCACGCCGGATGCGCCGGGTTTCAACATCTCGCGCAACATCCGCGACGAGGACCTGCGCGACAGGTTGCTGGAAATTGCCCATGAACACATGGGCGACAGCGCGTACGGGCTGATCCTGCGGTCGTGCTGCGACGGAGCCGAAGCGGAAGCAATCGCCGAGGATATCGCCGCCATGGCGGAATTGGCGGACAAGGTATTGAGCGACCAGGGGGATGCGCCTGAGATCCTTGCCGAAGGCGACGGCCCGCATACCCTTGCCTGGCGCGATTGGACCGAAACGGCCGAGGTGGTGACGCAACCTGGCGGGTTCGAGGTTCATGGCGTGCTGGATGCGCTGGATACGGCCCGAGCGATTGCCGAGCCGCTTGCAGGTGGTGGGCAACTGTTTATCCAGCCAACCCGCGCGCTGGTCGCCGTGGATGTGAATACCGGGTCTGACACGTCCCTGGCGGCAGGTCAGAAGGCCAATTTCGCATGCGCCAAGATCCTGCCACGCGCGCTGCGGGTGCGCGGCCTGGGCGGTCAGATCACGCTGGACCTCGCGCCCATGCCGAAGAAGGACCGGCGCGGGTTCGAGGCCGCCTTGCGCGCGGCCTTCAGGCAAGACAGCGAGGAAACGATTCTGGCTGGATGGACCCCGCTGGGCCATTTCGAGTTGCAGCGCAAACGCGGGAGAATTCCCTTGGCGGAGGTGCTGAAATGAGCTGTCCGATCTGTGGTGACGAGACGACGACAACCTACCGCCCTTTCTGCTCGAAACGCTGTGCGGATCTGGATCTGGCCAAGTGGCTGAAC